>NZ_CAUGIN010000003.1:0-167295 GCF_959599685.1 Lachnoclostridium phocaeense | reverse complement strand
CCTTTCATCTGGGGGCCTCGATGAGTCTTCATATTCCGCCCAACTTTGAATAATCCGGAAATCATCACCTGGAAGGCTTTCTTTCTCCGGATTTAAGAGGCGCTTGATTTCAAATAACGATAACATAGTAACTATCACCTCTTATGATTCTGTAAAATTTGTATGGTTACGCCCGCCATCGCGGATCCCTCTCTTCTGTCCAAATGTGCGTGTCAGGTTCTGGTTCCGTTTGAACTGGAAGAGGCGCTTCACCTGCATGCTGACCTGCCCGATCGGCACTCCGAACGATGTAAACCAGAGGATATTCTGCAGATATCCGGGGATCGCGTTCCCAGTAGCAGTCGGGATAGCCTGGTCATAGCTGGCTGCGATCATCTCAGAAGACGCGCCCGAGGCGATCGCAAGGGCTGCCTTAAGGCCCAAGAGCGCTAGATAGTAAATGGCGCAAAGGACCATGGTCTGATTAAGGACCTCACGCCTTTGTGCAGGCATCAGAAAGGCTACGATCACGCCAAGAAGCCACATGATCCCGGACAAGGGGCAGATGATCTTGGTTCCAAAGGCGGCAAAATTACCGATCGTGAACAGAGCAAGTCCCAAAAGCAGCAAGGGGAGCCCAACTGCCTTCAGGACTTCGAATACCTCCCGCTTACTCATGTTCTGCTTGTAAGTAAGTGGTGTTTTCCTGTTTTCAGACATTTGTTTTCCTCCTTTTAGATGATGTTCTGTTCTTCTCTCACAGCGTCATCCACTTCTTCTTTGAGAAGCATAGTGATCGTGCCGATCACGGACAGAAGCAGCATGAAAAACCAGGTGTTGCTGGTCAGGACATATAAAAAATTACTGACCGCATTCATATTGAAAGCAATAAAATCGCTCATGACTGGTTCCTCCTTTCCATTCGGAATAGTTCATATTCTTTAAATAGATTGCGAGAAAAGGGAACGAACAGAACCAACTCTCTGCTACATAGAAATAGCAGGGATTTCTCCCTGCTATACTTAGAAATTGCAAACGCCCTCAGACTGTTTTCCTGGCTCGAAGACATACTTCCAGTTTTCATTCTTACGGATATCCTTATCCTTCATTTGAAGTGCTGTCGTAATCCTTACCGTGACATGCGAAAGGCTATTTCGCCCCCTACTCTCAATCCATTTCTCGACCGCATTATATAGCTTTTTAGCCGTATCAACATTGGGGGCAATATAATTCAGTTCGTCAGTGACCTTACAGATCTTTGAGCATTTACTGCTGAAATCTGTCTGGGTATAGTTCATGCATTCATACTCGATATACATTCTCTTCCCATTTTTATCGGTACAGATGATATCCGGGATATAGGATACTCCCGTAGAAATCTTGATAGGATTCTTACGGTTCCTTTCATTAACGGATCTGAACTGCCGGCTCTCCCGGAGCATTTCAGCGATAAACTTAATTCCGTATCCATGGTTGCAGTTGTCATGCTCTGCCATGATCTGATCCATTTCAGACGGTTCTGGTGCGGACTTGAACTTGTCTTGGAACACCCTGCTTCCCATGGCTGTGAGCTGGTATACGTACAGCTTCGCCTTCAACGGGTTGCTGATCGGTTCTTTATTGACAAGCTGCATGTTGAAGAGCTGCCCGATCGTCATGCGGATCCTGGACTGTTTATAATCCGGATGTTCCTCCAAGATCTTCTTCTCAATCTCGTTATAGACGGATAGTCCCTCTTTTCCGATGACCCTAAGGATATCCCAGGAAATGGCATCCATTTTGTTTTCGTATTCCTTCAAGTCGATCATATGGGCTTTTTTCGCATTCTCCCTACGCTCCCTGCGTTGCTCCACCTGCTTGCGGGCAGGGGTTATGGGAATGCTTTTCGGTGTGATCTGGATACTTGCATTCACTTCTGCCGCTTCCTCTAGTGCCAGATTTTCCATTGCATCCAAGTCAGCGTCCTCTTCTACGATGAAGGAAAGGTTTCCCCTATCCGCTTTTTTTTGTTCTTCTGGTGTCAGTTTTTTTACAGCTTCCTTCTTCATTTTTTCTTCCTGTACCTGCTTTTCAAGTTCATCCCTTGAGATAGCCACGCCTGACGGTCTTGTCATAAGAACTGAGATCTGATCTTGTAGGCTTTCGACCTGCTCACGTCTTGTTTCAGATATTTCCATGATCTTCCGCATAAAATCCTTACGGGTCTCAATATATTTAGTGAAAACTTTTTTGGCTTTCCCAATGAGCTCATTGACAGGAACGGAGCTCCAAGAATAATCCGTCCCAAGTACCATCTCCTTCGGATCCTTAGCAAGGATGCTCTCACAAAGCTCGCGGATGAGTTTTTCCGTTATCTTGAAGTCCTCTTCACGTTTTTCCCATTGCTCCTGCTTTTTAGACAACTGCTCCTTAAGGTCCTGGGCCATTGCGACAGCGACATGATATTTTGACAGTAAGATATCTTTTTCGTTTTCCACTTTATCACTCCTTAGTTCCCATTGATTTCCTGGTCGATATATTCCTCCGGGGTCCAGGCCCGGATATCAGAAAGGTCGATGCCCCGGATCTGCTCCCCCGTGGCTACAATATTCTGCGTGATCAGTGAAAAATTGTCATATACCCGGTCTTTGTCCTGGAGCGCCTTATTCGCAGTCTCTAAGTCGTTTTCAGAGACAGAAGCGGACATGTTCTGGAGATAAACCGCGATATCATCACGGATCCACTCGACCATCATGTCTCTTATCTGTGAATACTTAGAATCCACCGTAAGCGCATCAGTTTTGATGGAGAGGTCTTCCACCTCATCAAGAAGCGCCTCATATTCCGTCGCTAGGTTCATAGGTTCTTCCTGCCCTGCTTCCATCCGATAATCGAGAAGCAGGACCCGCTCATATAAGACACGGCATTGCTCGTACTGCACGAGTATTGTTTCATAATTCTTTTTTTTTCGTATATCAGAAACACTCATCTGCTGTGCGTAAATCTCTCCCGATGAATCATACTGGTATTCTGTCACAAGTACGCCGTATATCAAAAAGACCAGGTATATGCACCCTGCGATCAATAGAATATTGATGATACGGGTAGACAGTTTCCACCGTTTCTGCTCCAAAGCAGCGGTATCTTCCTTCAGTTTTTCATCCAGCTCCAGGTCCTTTTCCGACCATTTGGAAGAGTCTTGCGGTTCATAATAAGACTCAGCCACCTTTCCATTCTGTTCCTGTGCTCTGGGAGCTGGGGATACCTGCTCCATAGACATCCTGGAAAGCAGATTATTGTTTTTCTTCAAAATCCAGTCCCTCCTCTTCTTCCCTCTGGCTTTCCGGGATCGTGCAATTATTGATGTATTCAATATGGTACGGTACGATTTCCATCGTGGTCACCTTTTTCCGGTATGTTTTGCCGCATCTCGGACAGATGATCACCTGATCGGGGGTACGGACCTGGATTGCCCCATTTATGTAGATCGTTGAATTCATTCTCAGTGACTGCGCACATTCCAGCGCCCTTTCCCCGAATACCTTGACCCATGGATAATCCGTTCTTTTGTCTGGCCCGTCCTCCCTGATCCGCCTGATCCTGTTAGTTGCAAGCTGAAACTGGCATTGCCTCAGATGTGTCTCGGTCTCATAGTATTCCGGGGTCCGGCATAACGTCCCAAATATTTTGATATCGTTACTGACTTCGATCAGTGTATCAAGATACCTCTCTCTTTCCTGTTCATCCAAGATGGGCTCGTGGATCTTTGTGCAAAAGATTGGGTCAATATATATGGAAACCGCCTGTTCTTTTACATATTCATAATTACAATCCGGTTCTGGACATATGAAAGTACGGGGTATCTCTTTCGTACAAAGCGTGCCTTTGATCATGATAAATTCTCCAGCACTTACGTTAGAAAGGGAGTGTCTTATAAGCTCCTCGTTTCTGCTAAGTACCCGGATCAGATCCGACCGGATGAGTCCCTTTAGGAGATATTCTCTATTTGCATAGGATTTCCTGACAGTGAGAAGCTGGATCGCGCAAAATATATACTCATCTGTTTCTGGATTTTTACTGAGCCTTGGGTCCTGCGCCACCATACCTGTTAACGTAACTGTGTTTTCCCGTGCCACTTCGATACCCCCTATTCGTAATACAGATTCGCAAGGCCAGTCAGGGCGTTAAAATCATTCTGAAACAGCTCTTCAAAACCGGACACGTCGTCCCCGTTTTTTAATCCCTCGGTGTAAAGCTCCATATTATCGTTGGCTGTTTCCATAGCCAATATGACCTTCTCCCTGTCATCGCCCCTATAAAAGGACGGTTTTGTCACTGTTACGGACTCCAGTACGTCTGCCATGATTTCAAGGCTCTTCTCTGCCATCTGGATTTCGTTTTCATAGACAGAGCCCTGTTTCATGTTCTGGATCATGCTCATACGAGTAGTGAGTTGGTTTGTGTACACGGTAATCTGCTTATTGATATAGATAGAATATTCCGCCGCTGACATGCTGTTCTGTGTCGAATACACGCCTTTATCTGCCGTGTCAGGACGGACTGTTTCAAGTGCGCATCCGGAGCAACTTAGCGTTATAGCCAGCGCTGTCATACCTGCGAGCATATGTTTAAGTCTCATCTAATCCGCTCCTCTCTCTTTTCTCTATCTGTAGTATGCTTAAAAGCAGAAAGAGACCGCCTAAACGGTCTCTTGCCTTATAACAATCGTTCATGTTTTTTACATAATTTTGTAATTTAGCTTTTTTATCAGTAACCCTGGAAGCTGGATCTGCTCTATATTCCTCGAAAGTCGAATATCCAACGAACTTATCTCTCCAGTTTCTGCATCATGCACGATAACCGGCCTACCATCCTCAGATATAAAGGGCTTCAAGATTTGTCGGATACGATCCACCATATCCCGTGTGATCGTACTGATGAAATATGGATTCATTGCCAGCGTGCATGGATAAACGGTATGGATAAAGAGTTTATAAGATGTCTCCTGGTTTCTTTTTTCATACTCGACATTACCAAAAACTTTTATTATTTTCCCTTCTTCAAGGATTTTGGAAAATTCCCTGTACTTTTTAGGGAAACAGATGACAGGTACTTCCCCGGTCTGATCCTCCAGAGAAAAGAACGCCATAAGGCTGCCATCTTTCTTTGTCTTTGCCTCTCTGAAATCTGTGATGATCCCTGCATAACATCCAAAACCTACGGAGATATTCGCAAGCGGCATTACAGTTCCCGATCTATAGAGAAAACCATACTGCTCCATGGGGTGGCTGGAGATGAAAGTCCCCAGAACCTTTTTCTCTTCTTGGAGTTCATTGTCGTCTTTTGCGCTCTGCCTGATCTGCATCTCGTAAATTTTACCAAAATACGGGACTGCTTTTTTCTTTTCGGACTGGATTTTTTTTGCAAGCTCAGGAAGGGTCGCCAATAGCGATTTCCTGCTATAACCAAATGGATCAAAGGCTCCTGCTTTGATAAGCTTTTCTGTGACGCCCTTATTACTATGTTCCCGGACCATATAGTCCTGAAATGACTTGTACTCCCCGTTTTGGGACCGATCAATAACAATCCCGGAAGCTGCGCTTGCAATCCCCTTGATCCCATTCAGTCCAAAACGGATCCTGTCTCCGTCTTCCTCAAAAGTGGCCTTGGATCGATTGATGTCTGGTGGGAGGATCTGAATCCCCATCCGCTTACATTCAAATAACAGTGATGGCTTCTTGTCATCCTCTGAGTGGTTTAAGCAGGCACAGAGGTACTCTGTCTTATAATGGTACTTCAGGTATCCCGTTATATAAGATATCTTCGCATAAGCTGCGGCATGAGATTTATTAAATGCGTATTTGGAAAAATCAACAATGGAGTCCCAATAAGCAACTGCATCTTCCATGGATGATCCCTTTGCAGTCAATCCTTCAACAAATCTGTCTCTATATGTCTGGAACGACTCCACCTTCTTTTTGGACATGTACCTCCTGATGATATCCGCTTCTTCCAGCGAGAATCCGGCACACTTATGGAAAATGTCCATGATCTGCTCCTGATAGACGGGATAGCCGTAGGTAGGCTCCAGGATTTCCTTCAACTCTTCCACAATATACCTCGGTGCCTCTTTTCCGTGCTTGATCGCTATCATGTCCGGGATATACCGCATCGGCCCGGGGCGGTAAGCGGCAACGAGGAGGATCAGATCTTCAAAGGAATTAGGTTGAAAATCCCGTAGCATCTTTCTCATACCCACGCTTTCAAACTGGAAAACAAAGCCGGTATCCCCTTTCGCGAATAAATCATTAATGATTTCCGTTTCGAGCGGCAGCCTGTCCGGATCTAGTGTCCTGCCTGCGTTCTTCTTAACTCTTCTGAGACATTCCGTTATAATGTCCAAGTTGGTAAGCCCAAGGAAGTCCATCTTCAGCAAATGGAGTTCCTCCGCTTCAACCATGTCGCACTGCACGGCCCAGATCTTTTTTTTCGAATTATACATAAGAGGGATATGGTCCATCAGCGGTTCCTGGTCTCCGATGATCACTCCTGCCGCATGGACCCCAAAGCTCACCGTGCAGCCCTCTAAGAGAAGCGCGCGCTTCAGTATGACTTCATAATCCTTGTCAGGCCATAATAGGTCAAGAAGGTCAGGGACATCCTTTAGTTTGATACCCGGTTGGTGCGGAATAAGACTGGAAATCTCGTTCCCTTTGGCTATTACTTCCCTATATTTATCTTTATTTTTGACGAGTTTCCCGTGTTTTTCTATCGCTAGTGAGGTAGCTGCATAAAAGACTGCATTTTTTGCCCCCAAAGTCATATTAGTACGGATGTAAGCGACAGAATTCGTTCCGTATTTTTCCGTGGCATAAGCAATGACCTTTTCTCGAACCTCATTGCTATAATCTGTGTCAATATCTGGCATGGTTACTCTATTACGATTCAAGAACCTTTCAAATTTAAGTCCGTATTTCAATGGGTCCAATGTAGTGATGCCAAGCAGATAATTGACAAGAGATCCGGCTCCGGAACCACGGCCAGGCCCAACATTGTAGCCGATATGAGACGAGTCCTCCTTCGCCAACCCGCGTGCATAGCTCACCAGGTCTGCCACAATGAGAAGATAATCGGCAAAGCCAAGGTCTATGATCGTCTGGAGTTCATACTCAAGGCGGTCATAGGCTGCAAAGCCTTCCGGGTATCGATCAGGTATCGTCTGATAGACCATTTCTCTAAGAAGGGCCGCACTATCAGCACTGGCATTCCCGTCTTGCAAATACTTTGGATAATGATACGTATCAGGGAGTTTAAAATTGCATTGATCTGCGATTGCCTGGATACCCTCCATCGCCTCCTTTACAGTATCAGGACCTAGTATTTTTCCTAATGCCCCTTCAAGCTCCTCATCGCTTTTTAAATATAATTCTTTGTCCGCAGCCTCAGGAGCGGCATATTTAGAAAATCGTATCGTCTGTAAAAGGCTTCTTGTCGCCGCTTGTTCCTTATCAAGGAGGTGTACATCGTTTGTTGCAACGACCGGTATGTTTGCCTCCTCCGCAACCCTTGCCAGTATTGGCATGACCTCTTTTTCAGTTTCCAGCCCATGATACTGCAACTCTATATAAAAATCATCCCCGAACCGTTTTTGGTACCAATACGCTTCAGCAAGGATCAAGGAATAGATTTCCTCTTTACTTTTCAACGAAGAAGAAATTTGAGAAATCTCACCGATGATTTTTTTGTAATGGTCTACATCTTTCTTCTCTTTAGACAATTTCTTTGTCATCTCGGTCTTCTCTCTACGTAGGGAAGCTAGGCTTTTCTTGACTTCTGGCAGCTCGTCGTTCGCTTTTCTGGTGGCTTCCATCTCCGTCTTAAGAAGAGCTGCTGTCTGTTTATATACCTCGTCCTCTTCCCCTACTTCAGCTTTTAATGTTTCCAGACCACGAAGGCGAGTCTTGTAATTTTTTTTAGCTAAAGCCTGTATGAGATCTTTCCTAGCTTGACCTTCCCGGATCCTTTTCTGAAGTTCCTGTGCCTTTTTCGTCGTTTCGTTATATGCCAGCATGCGTTCTTCGCCATATTCGGCTGCTTCTTCCTTAAGTTTCTTGATCTTTTCTTTCTTTTTTACTTCGTCAAGGTACACGCCTGCCAGGATGCCGCTCACGCACGCACTCAGTGCGATCACATTCCCGTGACCAAAGCACTCGCAAAGCAGATCCCTATCCATAACAGGAACGAAAGTGCCACCATTTTTTTCCTGTTGTTTGTTTGCTATGGTCATGGCCCTTGAAATTTCCTGATAACCAGTATAATTCTTGGCAAGAAGCACAAGGTGCCTCCTCTGCTTAGATCCGACATACGCTTCGACACCGGGGATTGGTTTTATCTTGTATTTTTCACATGTATGGATAAAATCAATCCACCCCGTACATGTCCCGTGGTCGGTGATCGCAGCTGCCTGCGCCCCCATCTTGGCTGCCTTTTTGACATATTCCTCGATCTTAAGAGGAGAATCCAAAAGTGAATGAACCGTATGGTTATGTAAAAAAGCATATGCTTTTACTGTATCTGCCATCTTCAGTCCTTCCTTCTATAAAGTTTTACAATAGTATGCTGGTTGATTAGAGAGTTTTCAGTTTTTGGGCAAACAAAAAGACAGGTACTTCCTGTCTCTTTGTTGGCCTAAGCAAACGCACTATATTTCCGGACTGCTTCCTCAAGCACTTCCTGCGGACTCAATTCCGTTCCTCCATGCTCCATATAGATTCGGAGTAAGTCTCTGTAAAGCGACAGAAGTGCGTCAGAAATTTCAGCTTTTGAAATGGAATGCTGAGCCTGGAATTCCTCATCCGGCATCAACATGATCTGATAGCGTGAAAAGATCGTGCAAGACATCTTCTCAATGGCTTTCCCTTGGATCATCCAATCCAGAGTCTCCCGATCCCTCATCATCTCCTGCCAGGGCCGACCACTAGCATCATAGGAGATAAGATCCCCCTTACGGTCTTTCAGGAATTCCCCTTTATCTGGTTTCTCTTCTAAAATGCCATTAACATTCTTGATCCGTGGGTAGGTCCTAAATCCAAGCAACTCTTTTTCTTTGCCTGAAAGAATTTTCTTTTTTCCTTTTTTATCATTGGACTTCTTACTGGCTTCAAAGTCTGATCCACGACCGGACAGATCCGCAAGCGCACAGACTGCCTCATAGTAGGTCAACCCACTCCAAAGGAGGATATCCAGAGAAGAAAAGTCCCGATCACAGCCGCCTGCGTAACAATGGATCCGCCCGCCCTTGTTTGGCATGCCAACACAGGACCCAAGATGCCTGTCATGGTGTTCCGGATTAGGACATAGCATCTCATAGACACTGCCTCTTTTGTGCATTTCCAATCCAACATATTCCGCAGCCTGCATGGCACTGACTTCCCTTTTTAAGTCCTGTACATCTTCTTGCTCAAAATAGTAGGCCATTCTTTCTTCCACTCCTTTCTTCGTCTATCTAATTCGATCATAGAGTGGAATTTATCAGGAATAATAACTGTCTGGCTGCTATCCATCAGATCCAACTGTGCCGCCTCACTCATCCTCGCTTTTATTGTCTATATTTTCAGAATTATCTTCATCACTGGAAGCTTCCGATGTATCTATTTCCTCATTTTCTTCTCCACTTGAGTCCTCACCTGACTTGTCAGGAGACTGATCTGTATTCGAGTCTGCTTCGGCTTCGGTGTCCTTTTTAGAAACTGTTCCTCCAAATAGGCTACTATCGGCTGAGTTTCCTGTAGCTGCAAAAAAGCTGATCCTGTCCCCATTAAGAGAATCGAAACCAAACCCCGAATAATCAAAATATTCCATTGATACCATATCGCCGCTTTCGTCAAGGATCTTCCTTGCTTTTTCCGTGACTTTGATAACGCCAGATGGTTCCATGGTATCTGGATCCGCAACCAGTAGATCCCCGTCAGCGGTAAGTCCATAGATAATCCCTATATATTCTCCCTTCTTACTATTGAAAAGTGAAACAGCAACGCAGTTTCCATCCTCTGTAACCGCTTCTTGTACAAATAGCAGGTCGTTCAAAGTGTTACTGTTCATCATAAAACGGCTTCCATCGGAAGGATCATATTTAGGTAAGGTGATATCTATGATCGTGCTCTCCTTGGTATCAGGATCCGCATCGATTGCCATCATACTAGTGGCTGTTATGAAACCTGCATCCGGCAGGATTGTCGCCAGGATCTCCGTTGCCCAATTACTGCCGCCGTAAAAAGTAAATCCGAAGAGATTGAATGCAACAGTCTTCTCAAGGGGCTCTTTATGAATTTCTACCATATCGCCGCTATGTACTTCCCATACATTTTCTTCTTCCCGATAAGGTAGCAGGGAATGGATTCCATTCTGTACCCGATATGCATAGTTACCCTCCTCTTCCGGGAATTGTGCATATCCAGAAAAGCCACAGAATCGATATCCGTTCAATGTCTCTACCACACTTCCATAAGCTTTAGAGGCATAATCATCTGCCCATAAGATCACATTGCCGATCTTATAAGGCGTGCCAAGACGGTTTCCTTTCGCTTCATCATCGTTCTTTTGCTCGTTCTCCAGCAGTTCATCAGGCTGCAAGGGATCCGTGTCGCTGACATGGACCTCATAATAATCTGTCGCACCATCCTGATCGCTATCAATTCTCCACGGGTCTGTCCCCAGAGAGGTCTCTTCAGAATTTTGGATCCCATCTCCATCAAAGTCCTCGTCAGGATTATCCCTCAGTACATTGTTGGACGACCGTACAGCAGCTGTGTCATAAGTAATATCTGGATTGTAATCCTGCGAATCTTCTGCTTTGTCCTTCATAAACACCCCGGGGGCATAGATAAAGATCACGATCATAGAAATAAGGATCGTAATAATGGACATCCGTCTTGTGCGCCTGCGTTTTTCAGGCGTGATTGTTTTCCCCTGTATGTCATACACGGGCATCACAGTTCTTTTCTTCCTTGTTCTTTTCTCCCGGGCCTGTGAATTCTGCTCCAGGACCTGCTTTAACCGACTCATAAACCTGCCTCCTTAGCTTTTTCTATTAAATAGATTGAAAGAAACAAAAGTGGAGGCTGACATTTGAGCAAGAATCTGTCAGGGAATCACACAAACTATCTAAGAGGAATAGTTTTAGCGGAAAGGAGGTGCGGCAACCCCTACCTCTCATAATTAATTAAGTGGGAATATTGCCGCAAATTTTAATGAAAAAGAGAATTCTGAAAATCCTCAGTGTATTATTTGCACTGGGAGCTTGTGTATGCCTGTATTTCGCTTTTCAAATCTTTCGAGATTATGAAGATGGAAAAGAGAAATACGAAGATGTTAAGGAAACGTACACGACGGAGGAGCCGGCAAGTGACGAGCCTTTCTCTATAGACTGGAATGCGCTCCTTGCGGCAAACCCTGATGTTGTAGGCTGGATCCGAATGGATACTGGGGCGGATTATCCGGTCGTGCAGGGGGACGACAATTCTTACTACCTTAGAAGGGACTTAAGTCGTTCCTATAATATCAACGGTTCAATTTTTATGCACTGTGATAATAGCCCGGACTGGTCGGACAAAAACACGATCGTGTATGGACACCGCATGAACAATGGGACTATGTTCGGAAACAACCTGCTTTACAAGGAAAAAAAATATGCCCAGCAACACCCCTACTTCTATATCTATGTGCCGGACGGCTTTTATACATATCAGATCTGCCACGTCATGCAGGTAAAAGACGGGACGGAGCCCTATGAACTGAATCTCGGCACACCGGAGATGTTCCAGGTGTATCTTGATGATATGGAAAAGCTGCAGATGTATGACCTTGGTGTACCTGTCACCTCGGATGATCAGTTAGTCACATTATCCACTTGCACAGTTGACAGAGCCCATAGGTTTATCATACAGGGAAAGCTTACAGCATTTACAGACAACAATGGAAACACCGTGACAGTAGATGAGCTCCTTTCCGGCGGGCAGGCTGCTGTTGAGTCTGAATATTGACCGGTTAAATAGAGATATAAAAAGATGAAGCGCTTAACTTTAAAGGTTTAGCGCTTCTTTTTTCATTTTATTTTAGAACGTCCCTCATATATTGCTGCAGGTTTGTCCTTCTTTGTCCTGAACGGTCTGTCTGGATCGCCTGCTCCATGGCATGTCTTTCGTTCAGGATGATGACTTGCTTTTTGGCCCGTGTCACGGCTGTATAAATCAGGTTTCTTACCAGCATAGTCCTCGGTTCTTCCGGCATGACAACGATCACGTTTTTAAATTCCGAGCCCTGGCTCTTATGGATCGTCATTGCATAAGCCAACCGCATATCGTCCATGATATCCCTTGTGATATGCATGGATATGCCCCGGATCTCCACATCAAGCCCGGACTCCTGGATATCCTTTACAATCCCTATATCCCCATTATAATAATTCCTGTCCGGGTCATAATTATTATGCATCATGAGTATCTTATCATTCTTCCGGAACTGGATGGATCCATAGGTCAAGCCCTTTTTCCCGGGGTTCAGTAGGCTCTGTCCAACAATATTGATGTTGTTGACTCCGGACACACCTTCCCTGGCGGGACATAAGACCTGTGTCTCAAAAGGATCGAATGGATTATAATACTTAATCAACAGTTTTTGTACCTGGTCCAGTGTTTCTTGTGGACTGTCCGTCTGGATAATCTGGAAATCGGGTGCTTCACTCAAAGATGAAAGCCCACGATTGATCATCAAAGCATTTCCTATGATGCTGGAATCTCCTTTCTGCCGGAACACTTCGTGCAACATGCAAGTGTCGATCGCATTCCCTGCTGAAGCAAGCAAGTCATGTAGGATGGACCCTGCCCCGACACTTTCCAACTGATGGATATCGCCCACTAGTAGTATCCTTGTTTCAGACTTAGCTGCCCGGAGCAATTTATCGAAGAGCCATGTATCCATCATGGACATTTCATCGATCACGATAAAGTCTGCTTCAATCTGGTCGAATTCATCCTTATGGGCAAGTTCATTTCCATAAGGTCGGTAATCCAGTAGCCTATGGACGGTAGTTGCTTCAAATCCAGTGGCCTCGGACATCCTTTGTGCTGCTCTGCCTGTAGGTGCGCATAGCTTAATGATCCCTTCTGGGTGCATCTTCCGATACGCATAAATGATTCCCTTGATCACCGTTGTTTTACCGGTTCCCGGGCCTCCGGTCAAGATTTTAATCCCTCCTTTAGAGAGAACACACTGGACGCCACTGCGCTGTTCATGGCCGTATTGGATCTGGCATTCATTCTGGACTATATCAACAAGCCCATCAAAATAGGTTGGATCGCTATAATGGCTGGCGAGCGTAATACGTTTGATGTTGTCAGCAATACGTCGCTCTGCCTGATTGATCAATTTTCCATATACGATGGACGTCTGACTGTTTCCTCCGAACACGATATCGGATCTCATGACCGGCAGCATGGCAGATAATCGTGGTTTACCTGGGTAGGCATCCGTGGAGACCTTCCTTTCGAACAGACGAAAAAAGCTTTCTTCCTCGATCCAAGTATGCCCATTATTTTCCAATGTCTCCAAGACATCCATGGTTGCCCGATGTATCCTGCCCTCAAATTGGCTGGATAAGTTTTCTGTCTTGGCCAGCTTGTCACAAATTGAGAAGCTGATCCCTAATGCTTTCCCGGCTGCGTATGGGTCCTTATGGAATTCTAAAATTGCCTGGTCCCCCCACTTTTTAATGCCCTTCAGGATTGCCGCATATGACACGTGATAGGGGGCGAGGAACATATAGAGCTCCCGCTCTAATACCGTCCGCTTTATCGTATTCACCATATGTTCGATCACCTGTGCAGACAGTCCTGTTTCCTTCTGCAGTATTACCGATGCATCTTTTTTCTTGACAAACTCGAAAATGTCCGCACCATGGTTCTTTACGATATCTACTGCATCCGCGTATTTGACACCTTGAAATGAATTCCCTGCAAGGAATTCAATGGTCAATGCTTCCTCTGCAGCTGCTTCTTCGATATCTGTCACCATAAATTCCCAGCCGTAGCCTCGGTCCGCCCCTGTCACAAAATGCCCAGTCATACGTATCGGCGTATTGAGCGCGTAGAACGGGACAACTGTATGAGTGCCGTCACAAGAAACGGTATACCAGGTTTCGGCATTCTGTGTCACACGATTCTTTCTTACGATCTTCCGCGAGTAGAATTCCTCCAAAAACAAATCCTGCTTTGTACATACTCTAAAAAAACAATTGCCTGTCTTTTCGTTCCTCCATATATAACCGTTAAAATATCCATAGAAAACGGAATCACCGTTTTTTTGAATTGCCAGGTCATTTTCACTGGCAAAACTCCTGTCATGTGACATTGTCATCCTCCTCTCATCCTAAGTTGTATCTGACCATAGAATGTCGATTGAAGCGACAAATAAAAGGAGACCTACCGAGGATCTCCTTAATTGAATGCCGTTATGAACGGCTGCCTATCCTTCTACTCTGGCAATATCTTTTGCAACAACATTGAACCTGATCTCACCACGAGGGTCACGTCTCTCTGTGGGCCGGATTACCCCTGCCACCGCGACTTTGTCTCCCTCTTTTAAGTCTTTTGCAACATTTGCCTGTCTCCGGAAGCAGGTAACGCTTGCATAATTGCTTTGCCCGGATTTCGTATCCGGAATATTGACCGATACCATGGATAAACCGGAATTTGGATTAAACACATGTGTAACGGTGCCTGCCAGGATTACTTCATTTTCGTCTTCAGGATACCCACCGTCCTTCTCATCGAGGCCATCCACGAGGTCAGCAAGGATACGTGTAGCGGGTTCAATCTTGTCACCTATAAATTCGGAGATAAAGATCCGCTTTCCATCATCTTGCCTGATGGGCCTTGTACGGATATGCGCTTCAATGCACACCCGATCCTTCATCTTGATATCCTTAGTCAGCTTCGCGTCATCAAAAATGACCGACGGGAAAATGGTATCCTTCACGCCGCTGTCTGTCGCAATACGGAAAGATATACTCCTGGTCGTAACGTGCATACCCACAACTGTGCCTCTGATAAACACAAAATTTCTCTCCTGCATAAAAACACTCCTTTTCTGATATTTTGATCCTCCCCTTAACAGGTATGAAAATGTTGGCTCGCTACTAGTAGAGTGTCAGAAGAGAGGACAAAAAGAAGAGGGATTGCTCCCTCTTCTTACATCTGGATGATATTTACATCGTCCATTTCAGTGAATAGACGAATGGCATCCGCTGTATTCACTGTGGAAACGAATATATTTTCATATTCGTTGTCTTTTTTTAGTAATTCTGCTAATCTTTTCAAGAATTCAGGATCCAGCTCATTTAAGTTATCTATAATGAGGAACCTGGCTCCAGCCGCCGCATTGATGATCTTGGTCAGCAAGTAGCAAACGAAAGTGAACTCACCAGTCGAAGTCTCCCACATGGAGACCCATGGCTTGTCCTTTCCCGGCTTGATCATCACCTGGAACTCCTCTTCGCACTCAAATAGAATGGAAAATCCATCCAGGAACTGCCTGGCTTTCTCGTTACAAAGGGCGTTGAAGGATTTAAGAGCTTTTTTGAGGATCAGGGAACGAACTCCCGTTTTCACGTCCAGTACCCTGACAGCAAACTCTAAAAGGTCCACCAGATGCTCCTGCTTTTTCAGGTCCTCTTCCACTCGCCGCGCGTTTTCATACGCCGCATAGATCTGAAGCTTCCTATTCCACTCCGCTTTTTCCTGGGAATAGTCAATACTAGGATGGTCTTCCGGCTTTTCGCCGATCTCCGGGAGAACAAATTCTTTTATCTGTTTTTCTAGGCCTGCCTTTTTGGTCCAGAGAACGATACCCTTGTTATACACGTCTATGATCTTATCGCGCATGTCTATCTGCTCCTGGCACCTTTTTATAAAAGCCTCTGCCTCCTCTTTGGCCTTCCTGTTTTCTGTGAGTCCCAGCTCCATATCCTGCCGGATCACGCTTTTATCCGTCGTACAGATCAGCTTGTTGCTGATCGGGCAAACCGGTTTACTGAGCGAATCCAGAGTTTTCTGGAAAAGAGCGATATTGCTCTCAAAAATAGCAATGTACCCACTTCTTTTCTTGATGGCTGCTTCAAACTGCGCTTTATGCTGTTCTGCCTGCTTAAAAGCATCGGTATCTGGCTTTTGCACGGATTCATAGCTCTTTAGCTCTTCTTTGAGTTTCTCAAGTCGCCTCTCTGCATCTTTCCTTGCTTCCATCCTACGATTATAATCCGCCATGTGCCTCTGAGACTCAGCCTGCTGTCCCTCTTTTGTGGCAATCTCATAGAGAGATTTTTCCAGTTCCTCCTTCGTTTCTTTTGGAAGCTGGGCTTTGTCAAACGAAGCTTTCGCACGAAGATCGGTAAGCTTACTCTTTTCAATGCGCCTGAGCTCAAAAAATCGTTTGTAGGCTTTCTCAATCTCATCCAGCCCAAAAGACGGGATTTCGATATCATTCCTTAATTGCCCTTCCTCATCATAAAGATCCCTATAGAAAATATTCTCCTGATAACCCGGGAATTCCTTCCAAAGGAGATTGATCAGGTCATCATCGAGCTGCCGGCAGGTAAGATCCGATATCAGGTCGCACATCTTTGGGAAATTGATCTTCAATGGAAGGATAGAAAGGAAAAGATCCGTGAGCCCCTTCTGGTCCAATCCAGAGAAAAAGTTTACGCAGGTCATAGGCTTGTAAAGACTGATGTCAACACCTAGTTTTTCCTTCAAGTATTCATTAAGCGATTTCTGAGTCGTCTTTTTCCCGTTACATTTTACTTCCGTCCCTCCGAATTTTCTGGTCCTCTCGAATGTAGAATCGTCCTCCAAGGTGATAAGGATTGAAGCCTGTTTCCCTTTATTGCCTATGTCTGTCTCTTTTCCCTGTCCTGTCAGTGCGAACAATATCGCGTTCAGCACGGATGACTTCCCATGGCCGCATGGACCGATCAGGACATTGAGATGTTCCACCTCTAACACAAGGTTCTCTACCTCTTTGAAATTATGTATTTCCACTGTCTTTATTTTCACACTATTCCCTCCTCTATAACTGCATATCCTTTATCTATAATAGCTCCAATTGGCAGATATGTCTGCGTTCCGGCTTTGATCCAGTAGCTCTTTTTATGTCCAAAGGGAATACTTTTAACATATCTTACGTCATCCACCAAAATGGTCGATCCAAGCTTCAACTTTTGTATTGTTTTCCGCTTTTCATTGTGCGAATAACATTTGTCTCTCCATGAACGCGCCCATTCATTGACTGTTGGTGATAACAGCTCCAGGATAGACTGCGGACAATCATAATAGCAAGGCCCCATGTCTTCCGATATTACCTTGATAGATATATTGCAGTAGTTTTTTTTATCAGTAGTTGTTAGGATGACAACACCTATCACATCAAGGCTTGGCATCTTGACAGCTGCGTAATACACGGCTCCATACATAACAGCGCGAAGAAGCTCACCTGCACAATACTTACTTATGTAACTATCACATTCTTTTTTTCGGTCAACACTTCCACTTTTTGTATAATGTACCGCATGGTAACTCGTCCACCCCATCGTAGATCCTCCTTTAATTCTATTGAACATCCAGATATATATTTATATTCTCCTTTCCTCTGGAAATTTGTTCTAGGGATAGATTGGATTTTCCCAGGGCAAACAGAAAAGGAAGGATTACTCCTTCCTCAAAAACTTTTTCCACCCGGCCAGAGGCCGCCTGCAAGCAGACAGCATGGCCAAGAGCGGAAAATGACGGAAGGATAACGATATAAGCCCGGCGTCCCGCTGACCACAAGCTGCTTTGCTTGTGGTCGTTGCCGCAACAGCGACACGGCATATGCATCGAATTATAGTCCTTCCTGTGCGCCTACAACCTCTTAATCCACCGCCCATTTTCTGTCTGCAAGGGCTGTGCAGGGCTAATCAACATCTGGCTTTCACCTGTCTGTAGTGCCACCCGCCGACTTTGAATGTTGATTTCTGGACTGCGATATAAGTCCGGCGTCCCGCAATCATATTGTGGTTTCCAACATGAAAGTTGCCATATACTTGACACGACTTATCCATCGGCTTACGTCCAGATATTCTTTTGCAAAAGAAATGGTCTTTCCCACCGTCATCCCCGAATAGTCCCACACAGCTCACAGGGATATGGTCTGCTTCCTATAAGTCGCCACCGTCCATCAGCGTAGCCGCAACCCGCTGTCGCTCTTTCAGACCTCTTCCACTTTTGAACTACCACGCCCTACGCAATGCTTAGAGGTCGTGACTTCTTGTTTCTACGATCCCGGTTATTGTCACACCCACAAGGAGCAGTTTCCCCCGGATCTCCGCAAGCGTATTGGTTTGGACCGTCCCGGCCCTACCTTTCCATATATAAAGTTAACCTTTACCACATTTGTGGATGACATGCGCAACAGCTTTTCACGGCTGATTGTGCCGCCGATGTATACGTCATCTGAGCTGTTGCACATATCATACGCTTCGTGCGCATCGGCTACGTACCCCTTGTAAAACCACCTGTCCCCTTCGGGCTCCTTATACTTCCAGGGTCTTTTCAGAATTGCCGGCTACCACTTACTCACGACCTATGGCGTTATCTCTCCGAAAATAAGTTTTTGTAGAACATTCCTAGTGGATGGGCGATATTCTACTTGGTGGAAAAAAGCAGGTCAGAAGCGGCTCGGACGCTTTTCTTACGGTTTTGAAGACCGTAGTTTTACCGATTAATCTACCGACCTACAATGACTCCGACGGGAATCGAACCTGTATTTCCCAGTGAAAGGGCAGAATCTTAACCTCTTGACCACGGAGCCAGACTGGACTGGTTGGATCTGAACCAACGAAAGCAGGAGTCAAAGTCCTGTGCTTACGTCATGGCGACAGTCTAATAATTAGCAAGCAATTTCAGCGAATTTTCCATGAGATTTTGTCCATTCATAAAGAGCTCTTTCATCTTCTGTGTAGTGCTCAAACCGGAAGATATCAAGGGTCCCCTCCAATCTTTTGGGGTAACCGATTGATCCTATTCTTAGCTTTTGCCTGACAAAACGGATTTCCTTTCCAGTAACAAGATCCATATAGTCAGCATCGAAATATCCGTTACAACCGGGACCAGGTTTAATATTCTTATATACGTTAGATACATAATACTTACCTGACACTTTTGACCTCCCTTGCTTAAGTCATGTTCAATACTAGTATGTAATATCTTTCGGTAATTCACTTTTTTTGCACTAAAAGAAAAAGACTGACTTCTGTCAGTCCTTTTCTGCAACATGTATCTTAATGGAACGGAAGATCCTCGTCAAATCCGTCTGGAATATTCATAAAGCCATCAGCACTGTTTGCAGGCGGCCATGGAAGTGATCCTTGCGAACTTGTTGAAGGGTCAGGCGTATAATTGTTTTCACCTGTCTGCTGGGGCGGTACCGGAGGAAATCCTAGATTATTCTGAGGTCCTGCTCCCTGAGACGCTCTGCGCTGTGCGGAACTCTGTCCATTCGGCACTGCCTCTCCACTATTCTGTCCGGTGTTTCCATTATTTTTTGACTCCGCAAAGTCATGCTCTTCCACTACAACCTCTGTTGTGTATACCTTTACGCCGTCCTTGTTGGTGTAGCTTCCCGTTTGGATACGCCCGCAGACAACGATCTTTGTTCCCTGGTGAAGATACTTTTCAGCAAACTCTGCTCCTTTACCAAATTCCAAACAACGGATAAAATCTGCCGTCGGATCTCCATCTCTGTGAAGTCGCCTGTCCACGGCCAGGGTATATCTGGCAATGGCCAGTGGTTTCTCTCCCTGTGAGTATCTCACTTCCGGGTCTCTCGTCAAACGGCCCATTAAAATCACTTTATTCATCGTAATTCCTCCTGAATTATTTTATTGATATATCCTCCCAGATACATGCTTTCTTTCCTCCTTTCCTCTGGGAAACATATCTACGGATAGTATGAATAGAGTCCAAAATAACAGAGATCTTTTTTTTACATCAATGTCCAGATTGCTCCGGATTCCCTTTATGTATTTGTATGATCGTACATATCTCAGTTACTTCAGCAATGTTACTGCCTTGTTAAGTCCTTTGTTTTCCTATGAAGATCGTACATACTTCAAACAATAAAATGCAACTGTAGATAGTTGCATTTTATTGATAGTCTAAGTCATAAAGAAGTCCCGCTTTTCGTGACTTTTCCTTCTATTCTGTTGTGTATCCGTACCTCTCTAATACCTCTGCAAACTCCGGATCCTTATCTATATACCGGTCGAGGAATTCATAGGGTGTTGCAGAGCCGAGCTCTTCGTTGACTTCTGTCAGGATTTCCGGATCCATATATTCTGCAAATAAGTTCATATCCTCCGGAGTAAGAGTTGCTTCTATAAGCGGAGTCATTTCTTTTCTCTCTGTTACAGTTGCTTTTGTACATCCTATTGATGCGACAAAAGTTCCGATTGCCGCTGTACATGCCAACACCGCTATTACACTAACAATTCTTCTTCTCATTTTAAAATCCTCCATTTAAATCTAATTAGACTATCGTGATATAATTCTCGCTCTCCTTTCATCACATTTTATAGTCAGGAATAGGGTGATAACTGGGAAGAAAAACAATAGTGTAAAAAAGAATAGCGCCTCTTTCTTTATACATACTATAAGAGAAGCAATTATATCCTTCATTAAGGATAAAAAGATATAAAAGGAGGAATATGACTATGGCTACAACAAAAGATTTTAAGACAAGGACCTGCTTGTACGAAAGAGAGTTTCCCTGTCCAGCAGGGAAATGGCTGATCGGTCTGGACATTGGCTATTCAGCGGTAAAGGGTATCTCCCCTAATAAAGTATTCTGTTTCCCGGCTTATGCCAAAAAGGTCCCTGCAGATAGGCTGGTACTGAAAGAGTCATCCGACACCGATATCCGTTACAGGGATCGTACCAATGGTACCTGGGTGGTCGGTTCTCTGGCATACGACGAGGTGGATGCTTCTGAAATCCCGGAGTCTGACTCCGAGCTCTACAGTCGCTATCGCTACTTTTCCACCATGTTCCTGATTCTTGCACGGGTCGGGATTGCAATGGCTCTTATGAGCAACCAATACGGGGATCCATCTAAAATGCCGGAGTCTCCGGATAAGATCCAGATCCAAACAGGTCTTCCGCCCAGATATCTGGAAGGGGACACAGCGGATATCAAAGAAGCGATCAGTGGTTTCCATGAATTTGAGCTGAAGGTTGGGAAAAGGAAATGGACCAGGTTTACCTTTTCGCTCAATACCGGAAATATTCACGTGATGTCTCAGCCTCTCGGTGCATTCATCTCGGCTGCAAAAGACACGGAAGGTAAATGGATCAAAGATGCCAAAGCACTCTTTGAGAAGAATGTGATCGTCTTTGATCCGGGATTTGGAACAACTGATGAATATATCGTCAAAAGGGGAACCGTTGTGGACTCACAGACATTTTCAGAGTACGGTATGCACGAAGTGTTTGCACGTACATGCCGGGATATCAACGCGGCTTTTGGGCTGAGCCTTTCAGTTCCTGAGCTGCAGAACTACCTAGATAGCGGGGAGGTACGTGTTGTGAACCGAAAGGAAATGACCAGAAGGCCATACAGTTTTGAAAACATCCTTCTTGATAAATCCAGAGAAGTGATGACAGAAATGATCGAAAAGATGAAGAGTATCCATAACTATTTTGCGGACGTAGATTACATCATCTGTACCGGTGGAACCTACGATGCCTGGGCTCAACCCTTTAATGCAGTATTTCGTAACATGGAAGGACTGGCCATCATCCCGGGTAATACCAACGATCCTTCCCTGAGCAATATCTTCACAAATGTGCGTGGGTACTATTTTACCCTGTTTCAGTCAGCGATGTAAGGAAGTGATTCTATGAATGTCAGGATAAACTTTGTTCCGCGTAGTGACTTGGATCTGATTGCCCTTTATGTACATCCAGATTTTGATATGTGCCGCCAGATGAAAAGAGCTGTCATAGCTTATGTCCGGGGAGATGAGTCTTTCCTCATCTCCCTACCGAACCGGCCATTACCATCTCCGGTACAGATCAAGAATTACCAGACATCTTTTTCTTTGTCTCCAAAAACGGACGAAGACGTGATCCGATTTTTAAGCCAAGTCCGATATAAGTACCGTGGCCTTGCAGTCAAACTCATTTTTCGGATGTACATGGAACGGGCCTATCTTGACGCATGCTTTGATGAGGTAATGTATCCATTATTAAAAGAAGGATCAACTGCAGATATACCTGAATATCAGATTCCACTTGATAAGAAAAAGGACGCTGTGAATATTCGTTCTTCTGCAAAAGGGCGCAGCCAGAACATGAAAAACGAGAAGCGGTCAGATCTATCCATTCAGGCTCCGATCAATAAGACGAAACTCGTCTCTTCAGAACTTGAAAAACCAGACTCTCCTGTGAAACGAGATTTTTCCGGGGAGAACATTTTGAAAGAAGCGAAGGATCCAGAGCTGCAAAAGGAAGATGGATCCACCACTGATAACGATGATTTTGATTTTGACGCTGCGTTCGCCAAACTGATGAGTTAAATGTAAGGGGGATATTATGGGTGATTATTATAATAAGATGGATGTATATGATGAAAAGATACGACCTTTGATAGATGAGCTCAAAAAGACTTGTATACTAGAACAAATGCCAATGTTCGTAACTATTGCTGTAGAAAATGATGCCACATATACTTCATACAAAAGCGATATGGTTTTGGCAGGATCGGGGGTTAGCCTTACAGATAATCGGATTTCTGACCTTCTACTTATCTTGAACCATTTTGATGCGGAGTATCCCGAGCATATAAAAAGGGCGGTCCGGGAGCTGCAGTGCTATATGGATAGCCTACTTAACACAAGCCATGCTGTTACAGAACAAAAATTGTCGGATGATGTGATTGCAAAGATGCCTAAAGTAATCTCCTGTGGAGACCGGGCAAAGCTTCATATAAAGCCTCCTGATGAGTCAATATTGGATGACTTTTGGAATGACCAGGTTGAGTGAGGATCAAATATCCTCACTCTTTTCCTTTTCCTGGCTCACCATGCACTCAAGCACTGCTTCAACTCCGAATATCTCAAAATTCTTATATAGATGCTCCAGTTCTGTTTTGTCATATTTCCGAAATCGGGTTCGTATCCGTTTCTCTTCCACTTCAGATGGGGTAAAAGTCTTTATGATTTTTTCCATAATCTGATCTATACTTTGTGATTTACTCATAACCGGCACCAGCTTACTTACTCAAAATCTTCATCGTGATCCAATCGTGCGATCAATTCCGCAGCCCTGTCAAAGCACATCTCTTCATCTGCGTTTCTGCGCATCTGTTTAGAACGATTCTTCATAGTTTTGGATATATTCAGTGTGCTCGCTTCAATTGTGATATTTCCAGAATTCTTCCTTGATCTTTTCATTCGGTAACTTTTTGGTGTCCGAAAGACACCTTCCTCCTTCCAATATTCTTAATGGTAGTATGATACATAATCAACAAGTCACCTATTTTTACACTAAAAAAACCCCATCTCATTTATGAAATGGGGTGCTTATAGCCTTATATTTCAATTGCTGTTATATTGCAACATCGAAACAATATTCGTATTTATGCGCATTTCCGCGGTTACATACTGTGTGTCCTTGTGAGAATATAGTATTCACCATATAACCGCCGACAGATCCGTTCTGTCTGGAAGTAAGGTCACCGTTGTAGCCCTCTGTGAGCGGTACGCCCAGCTCGCTTGCAACCTCGTATTTGAATTTGTCCAGTGCACCCTTTGCTTCAGGTACTGCTGCTTTGTTAGATGAACGATTAGTCATTTTTATACTCCTCCTTTTTTGTAACATTTTGTTTTGTTGTTACACCGATAGTATATGGAGGATTTATAATATTACACTAGCATTTCCTGCATGCTTTTCCATTTTTTTCAACCATTCAGAATCGGCAGCTTCCGGGGAGGAGACAGCCTCACTGGCCATCTGGAGAAGCCTTGCGTCCTGGAAGACATCCCCCAGCTTAAAATTCATAAGACCGCTCTGGCGGATGCCGAACAAGTCTCCCGGTCCCCGCAGCTTCAGGTCCTCGGCTGCGATCTTGAAGCCGTCGTTGCTCTTGTTTAAGATGTCCAGCCGCTTCTTCGTCTCCTCATCGTGGGAGCCGGTCATAAAAATGCAGTAGGATTGGTATTTCCCCCGCCCCACCCGGCCCCGCAGCTGGTGAAGCTGAGCCAGGCCGAAGCGCTCCGCGTTCTCCACCATCATGACGGTGGCGTTGGGCACATTGATCCCCACTTCGATGACCGTGGTGGAGACAAGTACCTGGATCTCTCCACTGCCAAAACGCTCCATGATCTCGTCTTTTTGTGCCTGCTTCATCTTTCCGTGAAGGAAGTCGACAGCGATGCCCTCTCCCAGCTCCTCCTGGAGCATGGAGGCATAGTCTGTCACATTTTCCACCTCCAGATGCTCGCTCTCCTCCACCATGGGGCAGATGATATAGCACTGGCGTCCCTCTGCCACCTGTTTTTCTATAAACCGGTAGGCCGTTTTTCGATAGTTTGTGTCCACCACGCAGTTCTTGATGGGCAGACGGTCGGAGGGCAGCTCGTCAATGACGGAAATATCCAGATCTCCGTACAGGATAATGGCCAGCGTCCGGGGGATGGGGGTGGCACTCATGACAAGAATGTGGGGCATTTGCCCCTTCTGGGCCAGCATCTCACGCTGTTTGACTCCGAACCGGTGCTGCTCGTCTGTCACAACCAGAGCCAGATTCTTGTAGCCTGCCTTTTTCTGGATGAGGGCGTGTGTGCCGATGATGATCTGAGCGGTCCCATCCTCCATCCGCTGGTAGGCCTCCCGCTTCTCTTTTACCGTCATGGAGCCGGTAAGGAGCTCAGTCCGGATGGGAATGTGGTGCTCCTCCAGCATGGAGGTGATGGACTCGTAGTGCTGCTTGGCCAGCACCTCGGTGGGGGCCATGAGAGCGCCCTGGAAACCATTCAGTGCCGCTGTCATAAGAGCCAGAAGAGCGATGACTGTCTTTCCGGATCCTACGTCTCCCTGGACCAGGCGGGACATAGAAAAATCTTTCTGCATATCCGTAAGGATCTCATCCCAGACCCGCTTCTGGGCCCTTGTGAGCTGATAAGGCAGTTCGCGGATAAAGGCGTCTACCTGTGGCTTTGGCGTGATATGGAAATCATTGCGTGCCCGGTCTGTCTCCTCCTTCAGCAGCCGCAGGGAACAGATAAACTGGGAAAATTCCTCGAACACAAGCCGGTTCCTGGCGTGAAAGTACACTTCCTTGTCCTCAGGGAAATGAATGCCGCGCAGGGCATAATTGTACTCTGCCAGCTGATACCTAAGCCGCAGCGTCTCCGGCAGCAGTTCCCGCTCCAGAGGCAGACTATCCAGTGCCTGGCGGACTGCCTTCATGACCGTATTGTTGGAGAGGCCGCTGGTCAGCGGGTAGACAGGCTGCATGGTATGGAGCTTCTCCTCATACTTGGCAGAGGGGTAGAAAATCTCCGGGTGCTCCATGACAAGGCCGCTCTTTTTCCGGGACACAAGTCCGCGCAGGGTGATGACGCCGCCCCTTGCCAGTGTGTTCCGAAGAAAGGGCATGCGGAACCAGACTACTTTCAGTGTGCCGCTGATACCCTTCAGATAGAGGGACGTAACCTGCATGGACCGGTTCCCTGACACCTGCACTCTGCCGAAAATAGCGCCTGTGACGGTCTGGACTTTTCCCTCCACCACCTCACTGATCAGGACCGGCTCCTCGTACACATCATAGCCTCTTGGATAGTACTGGATCAGGTCGCCCACGGTATGGATACCCAGTTTCAAAAAAAGTTTTTCTGTCTTTTCTCCGATCCCCTTCAGCTCATGGACCGGTGTCAGTTTATTCATACGACAATCTCCTGCTTTACTATCTGATTTTTCCGGACAAAAGAAATAACAGGCAAAACCCATGCCTGCTATTCCCTGTTATAACGTATCCTTTGGATCTATTCTACAGCCAGCACATAATAATAGATGGGCTGTCCGCCGTAATGTGCATCCACATCCACGTCCGGATATTTTTCTTCGATCTCAGCCACAAAGCGCTGCGCTTCCTCCTCTTTCACTTCCTCGCCGTAATACAGACTGATAAGCTCAGAGTCCTCATCTACCAGCTGATCCAGCATCTGCCGTGTGGTCTCCTCGATCTGCGTACCCACAGCAATGATACCCGCATCGCCGATGCCCATGATATCGCCTTCATGAATCTCCTTGTCGTCGATCTTTGTATCGCGCACAGCGTATGTCACCTGGCCGGATTTCACCTGTTCGATGGCCTCCAGCATAGCCTCCTCATTCGCCTTCCCGTCGGCCTCAGGCATAAAGCTGATAATAGCTGTGATCCCCTGTGGTACGGTCTTTGTCGGGATGACGATGATCTCCTTGTCTTTCACAAGAGCTTTGGCCTGGTTGGCTGCCAGGACAATGTTTTTATTGTTGGGGAGGATGAAAATTGTGTCCGCATTTACATGATCCACTGCATTGAGCATATCCTCTGTGCTCGGATTCATGGTCTGTCCACCCTCAATAATGTAATCAGCACCCAGTTCACGGAAGATCTCATTGAGTCCTTCGCCTATGGAGACAGTAATGAATCCCATGGGCTTTCTGGGCTGCGCAGCAGCGGCCTTCTCCTCCGCTTCCTTCTGCTGTTTTGCCAGCTTCTCAGCGTCACGGATCAGCTTCTCCTGGTGTTCCTCGCGCATGTTGTCGATCTTCATGCGGGAGAGCTGGCCATAGGTGAGGGCTTTCTGAATGGCAAGTCCCGGATCATTTGTGTGTACATGGACTTTCACCACGTCCTCATCAGCCACGCAGACGATGGAGTCGCCAATGGACTCCAGATAAGCCTTGAATTCATGCTCATCTGTCTCTGTGAACTCTTTCTCTGTCATAATGATAAATTCGGTACAGTAACCAAACTTGATATCAGCCGCGGACTCAGCGGAAACTTTCTGCTGGCCGGCCAAGGCAGATCCGGCACTCTCGGATGCGAGAGTGCTGTAATCGATCTCCTTGCCAAGGAAAGCATCGTAGGCACCCTTCAGGACTTCCATAAGTCCCTGTCCGCCGGAGTCCACAACACCTGCCTCCTTCAGAACCGGAAGCATGTCCGGAGTCTTTGCAAGGACTGCATCTCCCTCCTCAAGCAGGGCAGGGATGAACACTTCCAGATCATCCGTGGTCTCAGCCAGTTCACTCGCCTTCTCAGCGATGCCCCTGGCAACGGTGAGGATCGTCCCCTCCTTTGGTTTCATGACAGCCTTGTAGGCTGTGTCCTTGGCACGCTCGCAGGCTGCCGCAAGGTTTTGTACATTGATCTCCTGCTCATCCCGCAGAGCCTTTGTAAAGCCACGCAGAAGCTGGGATAAGATCACGCCGGAATTTCCCCTTGCACCCCGAAGAGATCCAGATGAGATAGCCTTCGCCAGAGATTTCATATCCATGTCAGCGAGAGCTGTCACTTCTTTTGCCGCCGCCATGATGGTCAGCGACATATTCGTACCTGTATCGCCGTCCGGCACAGGAAACACGTTGAGTTCGTTGATATATTCCTTTTTCGCCTCAATATTCTGCGCCCCGGCAAGAAACATCCTGGCGAGCATATCCACACTTATAGAATTTGTAGCCACTTAAAAGTCCTCCTTAACTAATCGATGACTCTGACGCCTTCGATGTAGATATTGATTTTATCCACCGGCATGCCGGAAAATTCTTCCACTTTGTATTTTACATTGCTGATCAGATTGTCCGTGACAGCGGAAATGCTGACACCGTAGGACACGATCACATGGAAATCAATGGTGATCCGGTTATCCTCTGATATGGTCACCTGGATGCCGTGAGTGAGACTGTCTTTTTTCAGAAGTCTGACAAGGCCATCCTTCACGTTGACCGCTGCCATGCCGACAATGCCGAAGCACTCAACGGCAACAGTACCCGCATATTTTGCGATTACTTCAGGATTTACTGTGATGATACCAAGATCTGTGCTCATGCTTCCCTTCATATAGTTCCCTCCAATGCTCTATTTTCATACTTTGATATAAGTCTGCTTAACAAAGGTATTATACTCTGTTTTCCATTGTTTTACAACAAAAAAAGACTAACTTCCCATGTCTGTATAGGGAAATTAGCCCTCTTTTCTCACTCGCTGATTAAGCACGCTCTACTTTGCCGGATTTTAAGCAAGAAGTACATACATACATTCTCTTTGCTCCGCTCTCTGTTTTTACACGTACAGATTTTACGTTTGATTTCCACATTTTCGGTGTCTTTCTATGAGAGTGGCTGACACTGTTTCCAAAGTGAGCACCCTTTTCGCAAATAGCACATTTCGCCATGACTGCACCTCCTAACGCTCATAATAGTCTGTTCTCCAGACTCGCAACAATCACATTCTATCAGAAGAAGTTCTAAAATGCAAGCATTTCTTTCTGATTTTCAAAAATATTTCTCACTTGTCATCTTTGCAGCAGAAAAACAGTTCATATGCAATCAGAAGACAAAGGATAATACAGAGGACTTCCACAAACAAGTTGGGAAGCCAGATGCTGATCAGAACCCCAACTGCGATCCAAAATAAGGCAAAGCCGGCTACCCGTTTCATAAAGACATTTCCCCCGCACAGGGTTTCTTCTTTCTATCTTATGCCTTGCCGCAGCCGGGCAGAACTTACAGTTCTTACTTTTTCTCCTCTTCTGCTTCGTCCAGAATATCGTTCAGGTCCTCCTCGGACATCTTGCCATTTCCTTTGGAAGTGAAACGGTCCAGCACATCCGGAACCATGTCCAGGATTTTTGTGATGGTATCCTGGTTCTTGATATTTACAAGACGCGTCGTGCCATTCTGGATGACAAGGACAGCGCTGGGAGTCATCTTGCCGCCCAGACCACCTGCACCTTTCTCTTTTTTCTCGCCGCTTTTGTCCCCGTTAAAGGCGCCGGCCCCAACGGCAAAGGACACATCCACGAGGGGAAGAATGATGGTGTCGTTGATATGGATGGCGTCTCCTACCACCGTCCTGGAAGAAATGACAGCGTCCATCCCCTGAAACAGAGCTTCCACAGTCCCTTTAAAATTATTGTCAGCCATATTAGTTAACCTCCTATGTTCTTATGCTTCCGCATGCAGCAATCCCCGTATATCCCGGAAAGTCTCCCGCACTGCCCGGCGCCGGATCAGCTGGAAAACCGCAAAGACGAGACTGGCTGTATAAAGCCGTCCCTCCAGTTTCGCCGCGCCCTGAAAGATCCGTTCCTCAAAGTCGGGAGAGATGCGTACTTCTCCAGGCAGAAAAGGATAGAATACCGCGATCCCTGCCAGCAGCTGCCCTGTGTGATAGGGATCCTCAAATCCAAAGCGCAGAGAAAGTTTGAAATGCCTGGGAAGGACATGTACGAGAAGCCGGATGACTTCCTTTTTTGTAATATAGAATGCCTTTTTATGGATCTCGTCACTTAAAAAATCTGATACCTGCTCTTTCTTTTCCATGAACAGGTCTATTTTATCACAGATCTTGCGAAAAGTACATTTTATCTTTTGAATGACCTGCTGAAGCCGCCGGTATATTTTTTCAAGCGCTTCGCGGATCTTATGGTGCTCCTCTTCATCGCCGGCCCGTGTTTCTTTGCTCCGCGCATAAGTTTCTTCATGTGCTTCACGAGAAGTTTCAGTTGTCTTCTCAGCTGGCGCAGATGCTGCTGGCGCTTCTTCAATTGTCTCAGTCTTCTGCGGATCTTTTTCATGTTTTTCTTCATGTTCTTCTCCATACTCTTCCTCCTTCTGCGGTCGAACTTCATCCGTACTCTTTTCCGGCTCCGGTGCCCGGGAAACCGACAGCTCCTCTTCCTGACTGTCTGTGCGGAAGCTGCCAAGCTTTTTCCAGGCGATCCTGCCCCTCACAGAAGATCTGCCGTCCTTGAATGCAAACCGTATCTCGAGCAGGCCGAGCAGCCAGGTGACCCGTCCCTGGGCTTTGAAATCCTTTTTGCCCGCATCCCATTTTGCCGCCCCCTGATAGCAGAAAGGGACAAAGAGAATGATACATAGCACTAATAGGAGTATGCCCAGTATGACGGCTAATATGACGCCTGCAATTTTTAAGATCAACAATAAAATATGAAGCATATTACTTTTCCTGTTCCCTGTAGTGTATGTAGCCGCAGACATCTGTCCCCATGTTTGTCTCTATCGTCTCCTGGGTGATCTGTCTGACAAGTTCCAGGGCTTCATCATAGTCACTGGCGATACCTGCGATAAAAAGTCCCTCAGAGGGGTAACCTTTCTGCAGAAGTTCTGCGGAGGAAAGGATCTCCATACGCTCCTGGCCATAGTTGCACAGGGCGACCAGATACACCGGCACCTGGAGTTTTCCCCGGCGCAGACGGCGGATCACCTTCTCCTTCTTCTTTTCCAATCCCTCTGACAGATACAGACGCTTTGCAAATTTCATAACGACAAGTCCTCTTTATACAATCTGCGAGCCGGTACGGTTCCACAGATCTGCTACTGATTATAATAATAACTGTCCAGGATCTCTTTTGCAACATCTACTGCTCTTGTACCGCCGTCAGACTGTTCCACAATCACGCAGATGGCAAGGCTTGGATTGTCCACATCTGTAAATCCGACGAACCAGGAGTGGTTTTTGGAAGAGTCGCCGTCCGCGTACTCAGCCGTCCCGGTCTTGCCGGCCACACTGTAGCCTGCTCCGGAAAAGACGGAACCTGTGCCGTAGTCTGTCACATTCTGCATGTATGACTTCAGCTGTGCCGCTTCCTGGGATGTCATAAGGGATCCATAGCTGTCAGGGGAGACCTCACGGACGATGGAACCTGTATAGTTCGTCACCTGCTCCACCAGGTAAGGGCGCATCAGGTTGCCGCCGTTTGCAATGGCGGAAGTGATGAGCGCCATATGATAGGGGCTGACCTGAGTCTCCCCCTGCCCCATGGCTGTCATCATCCTTTCTGAGGAGGAGGCGTTCCCGTCCAGGGAAAAGCTGCTCTTGACCGGGGAGATGTCGTTGCCTGGAAGGGCTTTGTTAAAGAGCAGGTCTCCGGCTGTGTCCCGGTAGCCGGAAATATCCAGCGAAAGTCCGATGTTACAGAAGGATGAGTTGCAGGAGTAGGCAAAGGAGTCTGCCAGGCTGACCGTCCCGTGAACCTGCCCGCCGGCGCAGGGAATGGTCGCGCCATCGGAGGTGATGGAACCATTGCATGTGTAGACATAGCTGTCATAGTCTGCATGTTCCCGGATATATTCCAGGGCCGTCACGATCTTGAAGGTGGATCCAGGGGCGTATTGCCCCTGGATAGCGCGGTTCAGAAGACTGCTGTCCGGGTCGCTGTTTAAAGCGTCCCAGTTCTGTTCTACTGTGTTGGGGTCAAAGTCCGGCTTGGACAGCATGGTAAGGATCTTCCCTGTGGTGGGTTCCAAGATCACCACAGCCCCCTTATTGTCACCCAGGGCATTGTAGGAGGCCTGCTGAAGGCTGGTGTCCAGCGTGGTCACGACATTGTCACCTATGTTCTTTTCATCCCGGAATTCATTGCTTAGTTTCTCCAGGAAAAAGGCGTTGGAAGTGAGCAGTTCAAAGTTCTCTGTGGACTCCAGCCCGGATTTCCCCTGGCTGGAATACCCTACTACATGGGCATAGAGACTTCCATAGGGGTAGCTGCGGTATTCGCTGCCGTCCTCCGCTGTCTCTGTGGAAGCCAGGACATTTCCGTCCTTATCAAGGATACTCCCCCGCACCACCCGGTCTGCCATGGAGTCCAGCCTTGGGTTGTAGGGGCTGTTGATGATATCCTTGCTCTCCACAATGTTGAAATATCCGATATAGACCATCAGCACAAGGAAGAGAGCTACAAAGGCATAGGTCACTCTAGCGAACTCTTTGTTTACTTCCCGCTTTTTCTTTTTTTCTTTCTTTTCCCGCTGTTTTAACTCTTTTTTGCCCTGACGGCTCAGAGAGGCCTGCTCCTGCCGCCTCTTTTGGCGTTCTTCTTCTTTTCTGAGCTCGTAGCTTCTGTTCTTTCTTTCTTCTTTCAATGCTTTCTTCCTCGTCCTCTCTTAAGATGTAAAGTCCCTGGATGATCGCGAACATGATCAGTGTGCTGATCATGGAGCTTCCCCCGTAGCTGACAAGGGGAAGGGTCACGCCGGTGGACGGAATGAATTTGATCACGCCGCCTATATTCAGAAATACCTGAAAGATGTAGCAGGTTCCAAGTCCCAGCGCCACCAGCTTATAGAACTGATTGTGGAGCTGCATGGCAATGTTCAGGAACATGATATAGCAGCTCACAAATATAAGGATGAGACAGAGGGCAAAAATAAGCCCCAGCTCCTCCGCGATGGCTGAAAAGATAAAGTCTGAGTCCCGCACCGGGATGCTCTCCGGTGATCCCTGGCACAGCCCCATGCCGAACCAGCTTCCGGTTCCGATGGCGAACAGAGACTGAGCTACCTGGTAGCCGCCGCTGTCGTAAGTGGCAAAGGGATCTCTCCACACATTGACACGGGTCTGTACATGGGAGAACAGATAGTACCCTGCCACCGACGCACAGGCCCCGGCGCCGATACCGGCCAGCATGTAGAGGGGCTGTCTTGTAGCCACGTACAGCATGACCAGATACACGACAAAAATAATGAGGGCAGCTCCCAGATCTGTGGAGATGACAAGGATCAGAACATGGAGGGCAGCGATCATGGTGGTCACCACCACATTTTTAAACTCGGTAGACTCCTTCAGGCTGGCCGCCACATAAAACACAAAAATGATCTTCACCAGCTCAGAGGGCTGTATGCTGATAGAGCCGATGGTGAATCCCAGCTTGGCTCCGTAGGACACCTGCCCCAGCACCGCCACGATGGCAAGGGAAGCCATGCCGGCAATAGCGTACAGCTTCCGCAGTTTGGCGAGGCCTTTTACTTTCCGGATAATAACAGGAACAATAAGACTCAGGGCAATGCCGGCAGCCGCAAACACAAACTGCCGCATGGCCGTGCCGTAGTCAAGCCGGGTCAGCATCACCAGCCCGATACACAGGAGCATGCACATATTGTTGACCACAAGCCGGGATACTCTCGGATAGATCTTCGTGTATAAAAAGATCGTCATAGCAAAAAGCAAAACCTGGGCCAGATACAGCCCTGCAATCCGGATATCATCCATCTCCAGGTACAGGACCAGGAATGCGATGAGATGAAAAAGGAACATGAGAATGTTCTGCCTGCGCAGCATCTCCTGCTTCTTCTGCATATCATGGTAGCCAAATATTGTGAAGCACAGGTATGTGTACATGATGATCAGTATAATGATCAGATATTTTGAAAGTTCTACAATAATATTAACCAACGTTTCACCTACTTTACTCCCCGTTTGAAATGCCCCCGGGTAAATCCTTCCTCCCACTGGGGCGTCTGGCCGCCGCAGTGCCACTTGCGGAACATTTCCAGCACCTCCCGGGTTCTCTCCCCGCTCTCCCAGGTAAACCCGCAGAGGAGTGCGCCGGGTGCCAGAGCCCGGATTTCTTTTTCCTGCCCAAAAAGGACAAGAGGATCGGGGTTATATAGTATATTATAACAGTAAAGGCATTCACTTCGCACCATAAATTTCTTGTGATACCGGTCTGTCACAGAGGTCCACCCGGCCTTTCTGGTGCATGCCTTTGTATGCTTGCGGATACATCCCGCGCTGACCATAACCGGAAAATACCCGTACACGGGCAGGATCATCCTGCTCCTGTCCAGATCCCCCAGCTCCTGCGCGTTCAGCTCCAGCGGCGCCTCCGTAAAGTCTGCCCCCAGATCCCGCCAGAATGCACAGGCCCTCCTGTTCCAGGCATAGGCGGAAGCTCCGGTGTCCACAGGCTTGGAGAAACCTTTTTCTTTCAGCAGAAGAAGGCTCTCCAGATTTTTCACCATGGCACCGTCGAAATTCCGGGCTATGGCGTCCAAATGTTTCCCGTAAAAATCTTCTGCCTCCCTGCGGTAAATCTCAGCCATGGAAACATACACTTCCACCTGCCGGCTTCTGGCCTTGTCCAGAAGCTCCTGCGCACCGTCCTGGGCCCAGACTGTGTCTGAGAGATAGATCCTTTTCACAGCGGGGATGGACAGAGCGGCCCATGCCTGCTCTGCAGACATAGCGGCGACAAAGAGAGGGATCTCTCCAAGAGGGCGCTCCTTCGAAGGCTCACTGCAGGGAATGCAGGACACTTTCTGCACATCGTCTGTTCTTCGGAAACTGCCTGTGATCCTGTCTTTCAGCTTTTCCAGGCCTGCCCGCCGCAATGCATTGAGAGACTGAAGGGGAAGGAAGATATCTCCCTCTGTCCGGATGTCCAGATCCTGGAACGCAAATTCTGTATTGCCGGTTTTTTGCATCTGCTTTTGCAGCTGTTCCCGGGAAAGAGGCCTGCTGAGGGCTTCCTGCACGGTGTCGCCGGTGACAGTTACCTCCGCACGTCCCCCTGTAAGGACGGCAGATAAAATAAGTGTAGCACTTTTTCCGGGGGAAAGTATTAATTTCCCATTAATTTTTTTCTGCAATGGCTGTTCTTTCCCGGTTTTGACGGCAGTTTCCTTCTTCTGCGCCTGCGCCGGACGGTTCAGGGAAAGCATCTCCCTGCCGTTGTGACGGGTATAGTATCCATCTGTGTATCCCCGCCGCTGGTAGGCCTCCATGAGTATCCTGCGGTCTTCCGCCGACACGCGAAAGTCATCCTGCTTTCCTTCTTTCAGGCTGTCATACAGATCTGTGTATTTCCGGTACATGGCAGTGACTGTCTCCACGTAGGAAGGCTGCTTCATCCGCCCCTCGATCTTGAAGGACGTGATGCCTGCCCGGACCAGATCCGGTATGAGATCAATAGCACAAAGATCCTTCAGGCTTAAAAGATCTCTCTCTTTTCTGTCATGCTCCGCTCTCCAGGGGAGGCGGCACGGCTGGGCACACTGGCCCCGGTTTCCGCTCCTGCCGCCGATCATGCTGCTCATAAGACAGCGCCCGGAATAGCAGTAACAGAGGGCTCCGTGTACAAAACTCTCGATCTCCAGATCCGTCCTGTCAGAGATCTGCCGGATCTCTCCAAGAGAAATCTCTCTGGCAGGCACCACCCTTGTGACTCCTTTTTGCTCCAAAAAGGATGCGCTGATGGCGTTTGTCACAGTCATCTGTGTGCTGGCATGGATGGGGAGATGCGGGAACTGCTCCCGGATAAATTCCATCACTCCCATGTCCTGTACAATGACCGCGTCCAGCCCCTGTCTGTAAAAAGGAAGAAGATAGTTGTAGAGCTGGTCAAACTCCCGCTCTTTGACAAGAGTATTGACTGTCAGATACAGTTTTTTTCCGTGGATGTGGGCATAGTCGATCCCTTCCAGCAGCTCCTCCTCTGTAAAATTCTGTGCAAAAGCCCTGGCTCCAAAACAGGCTCCCCCCGCGTAGACTGCGTCGGCACCTGCTGCAAAGGCGCACTTCAGTATATCCAGCGAGCCGGCCGGAGACAGGATCTCCACGGGGCCGCCCTTCTGCCCTGGTTCTTTTTTATCTGTTTGATGCGGATATGGCATATCTGTCTTTCCTCTCTCTTTGATCTGCATTTAAAAAGGCTGTCACATGACAGCCTATTTTTTCTGATTGTTCTTCATCTCTGTTTCCAGCTTGACGATCTTCATCTGAAGCTCTCTGTTCTCTTCCTTCATGCGGTCCAGAGCTTTCTCTGCGTTTTCAAGCTTGATCTGCACGGAAATGAGCTCATGCTTCAGATCGTACATCTCTTTATCTTTTGCCTCGATATCGCTCTCCAGAGTGCCGCCCTGCTTCTTGGCCTTGAAATAATCATCGGCAATGTTCAGCGCAAGGAGGATGCTCCTTGTCTCGGCGCTCTGTTTGCGGTATCCCTCACTGTTCGTACACTCTTCTAATTTATGGTTCAGATAGGTGGACACTCTCTGCAGATACTCTTCACTTTCAAATCCACTAAGCGTGAAGACTTTCCCCCCTATAAGAACTTCTGTATAATTTTTTGATGATGCCATAAATGACCTCCCGCCCTTTTACGTTTATCCTGCAATCCATTATAAACTATTTACATATAAAAACCAACTATTTTTCGATATTTTCAGGTGAAATTCCCAGATGCTCATAGCTGAGAGCCGTCACTACGCGGCCCCGAGGCGTCCGCTGTATGAACCCGTTCTTCAGAAGATAAGGCTCGTAGACATCCTCGATGGTGCCAGCGTCCTCCCCCACGGAGGCTGCCAGCGTATCAAGCCCCACAGGTCCGCCCTGAAATTTTTCGATCATGGTAAGAAGGATATTTCTGTCAATATGATCCAGCCCGTACTTGTCCACATCCAGAAGATCCAGGGCAAAGTCCGCCACTTCCTTAGTGATCATGCCGTCGTATTTTACCTGGGCAAAATCCCTCACACGCTTGAGAAGCCGGTTAGCCAGCCTGGGCGTCCCCCGGGATCTTCTGGCAAGCTCCATGGCCCCGGCCTCGTCGATCTCCACGCCCAGCACAGCTGCCGAATTCATGATGATGGTCCGAAGCTCCGGGACTGTGTAGAACTCCAGGTGATGGACAACTCCAAAACGGTCCCTCAGCGGCGCTGTCAGCATGCCTGCCCTTGTGGTCGCTCCCACCAGGGTAAACTTGGGAAGATCCAGCCGGATGGACCGGGCCCCGGCGCCTTTGCCGATGACAATGTCAATGGCGTAATCTTCCATGGCCGGGTAGAGTACTTCCTCCACCTGCCGGTTCAGACGATGGATCTCATCCACAAAAAGCACATCCCCCTCCTGGAGGTTGTTCAGGATGGCAGCCATCTCCCCCGGCTTTTCAATGGCCGGCCCGGAGGTGACTTTCATGTGAACATCCATCTCATTGGCAATGATGCCCGCCAGCGTAGTCTTTCCAAGACCCGGAGGGCCGTAGAACAGGACATGGTCCAGAGCTTCGCCCCTGGCCTTTGCCGCCTCAATATAGATCTTCAGTGTGGCCTTTGCCTTCTCCTGCCCGATGTAATCTTTCAGATACTTGGGACGGAGACTGTTTTCTATCTTAACATCTTCTTCCAGATTTTCTGTTGTGATAATTCTTCGTGTCATGTCATCTACCTGCTTTTAGAACATCATTAATTTGAGAGCGCGCTTCAGTACGCCCTCCACCTGCATGTCCTCAGTGATCTCCACCTGGCGCACCGCCTTCAGGGCCTCCGTACTTCCATAGCCGAGAGCCACAAGAGCCTGCACCGCGTCATTCTGGACAGAGCCGGAAAGAACAGCTCCAGGGCCAGGCGCGCTGTCCGCTTCCTGGGAGTGACTGAGGGCATCTTCCAGGTTCAGCTTGTCTTTCAGCTCCAGGATCAGCTTCTCTGCCGTCTTCTTCCCAATGCCGGGAGCGGCCGAGATAGCCTTCACATCACCCGAGAACACAGCAAAACGCAGCTCGTCTGAGGTCAGCTGGGACAAGATATTCAGGCCTCCTTTGGGGCCGATGCCGCTGACGCCTATGACAAGCCGGAACACTTCCAGGTCGTCTCTTGTGAGGAAGCCAAACAACTGCATGCTGTCTTCCTTTACGCTGAAATAAGTATGGATCTTCACCTGGCTGCCGATGGCAGGAAGTCGTCCGATGGCACTGCCGGGCATAAAGATCCCGTATCCAATGCCCCCGGCTTCCACTACGATCCTGTCCTCTTCCACTGCGGCAAGCTCGCCTCGTATATATGAAATCATGTGACTTATCTCCTTTGTCAGTTTAATGTAATGCCTGTCAGGCGTCTCAGCATGCTGTCAGCGGCAATGCCGATGACAAGCCCGGTAATGAGCCCGGCTATCAGGAGCACAGGAATATAGTAAGAGACACTGAAGGTCTGGACCACAAACATGGCCACGATCAGCTGACCTACATTGTGCATGACACCACCTGCGATGCTGACTCCCAGAATACTGAAGCCTCCGCTCTTTTTCAGAAGAGCCATCACAGTCAGGCTGAGCAGAGCGCCGGCAAGACTGTACAGAATACTGAACATGCTGCCAAAAATAAGGCCGGCCAGGACAACTCTTGTTACAGACAAAAGATAAGCCTCTCTGAGGCTCATCTTGTAAAGTGCGATCACTATGATCAGATTGGCAAGTCCAAGTTTAACTCCCGGAATACCGATCTGGAATGGTATAAGGGATTCCACATAACTGAAAATCAGGGCCAGTGCCGTGAAAACCCCGAAATAAGCGACTCTGGTCTTCAAAAGCAGCACCTCCTAATTTGTGACAGCGTCGTATTCGCTCTCCTGGCGGGACTGGATCTCAACGATCACCCGGTTGGGGAGGCAAATTATGCTCTCATTGTCAGCAGATACAGCGCGCTGATTCACGCAGAGCTGATCCGGACAATCTGCATCGATCATCTTGGCACTTCCATTTCTGATCCGAAGCGTGTTGGACCCTCCGTTGATGGATATCTCCCGGTCTTCCGTGAGAGGATAAGTGCCCTCTATCACACCATCCACACGGATCACGGCCACACCGCTGCCTGTGTCCTTGAGCACCTCATGGAGAAGCCAGGCTCCCGCGGCTACCACCAGGATGAGAATGATCAGTATGATATCTTTTGCCTTCAGATGTTTTCTCATGTCTACTGCTTTCGCTTTCTTCTAAATACTATATGTGCTATTCTATCATATCGTTTTGTGATATGCAACCACATGTTCGGACTGGCTGTTCTGCCACGGCCATGGTATAATAACCACATCGTGGTCAGTATAGCTGCTTACAGAACAGATCCTGCAGGGCAGCAGCAAAGTGCAGCGCTGGCCCAACTTTGACAAATGAGGTGGAAAATATGATTTTACGCAAGAAAAGGTCCATTGCAGGCCTGGCAGCTGCAGCGGCTGTCTTTCTGACATCTGGCTGTTCGGCCGTCTCCTCTGAACCTATGACATATACTGACACACTATTCGACAGTGTGATCTCTCTGCAGATCTACGACAAAAAGGATCGGGACATCCTGGAGGAATGCAAAGAGCTGTGCCAGAAGTACGACGCTATGTTTTCCCGGACCAACGAGGAGAGCGAAGTCTCCAGGATCAACAACGCCCAGGGAAATCCGGTGGAAGTGTCTCCAGACACAGCCAAGCTTGTCAAGAAGGGGCTCTACTACGGCAAGCTTTCAAACGGCGCCTTTGACATTACCATCGGTTCCGTGTCCAGGCTGTGGGATTTTAAAGCTGAGGCACCAGCTCCTCCGGATCCGGCAGCTATCGCCTCTGCGCTGACTCATGTGAATTACAGGAAGGTAGTTGTGGAGGGGAACACAGTTACCCTTCAGGACCCTGCGGCAGCTATCGACCTGGGAGCTGTGGCAAAGGGATACATAGCGGACAGGCTGAAGGAGTACCTGAAGGGAGAGGGAGTGCGCCACGCTCTCATAAATCTGGGCGGCAATGTGCTGGCAGTGGGCGACAAGCCGGATGGTTCGCCCTTTCATATAGGCATTCAGAAGCCTTTTGACAAGAGCGGCATCCCGCTTACGTCTGTCAGGATTGATGACAAATCCATTGTCACATCAGGAACCTACCAGAGATATTTTGAGAAGGACGGTTCTCTGTACCACCATATCTTAGATGCCGCATCCGGCTATCCCTGCAATAATGGTCTGGCTAGCGTGTCCATCATCACTGACTCCTCTCTCACTGCCGATGCGTTGAGCACCACCTGCTTTCTGCTGGGTCCTGAAAAAGGCATGAACCTTGTCAACCAGCTGGAGAATGTGGAGGCCGTATTCGTGGACACGGACAATCGGATTACCTACTCAAATAACTTTCAGAAATAAGATAAAAAGGAACTTCTCAGGTTGAGTAAGTTCCTTTTTCATATGCAGTCTATCGTTCATCAAAGTACCATCGCGGCTTAAGATCAATAGCCATATGTCGGGTAAGCGCTGAAGAGCGCAGCTCCAAAGACAAACATGACAAGAATGGTAAGAACAATGACCACCGCCTCGATGATCAGGGCAGCCCGGCAGTAATTTCTGCGGTTGATGTTTCCGTTTTTACCAAAAGCCCATACGAAATAGAGAATGATGCCTGCGCAGGGGATCATCAGTGCCAGGATAGTGAGTACCCAGTCTCCCATAGACATGGGGCTTGTGTCCATGCCGCCATACTGCTGGGGATTGTAACCGCCGTTTCCTCCATACTGCTGATTATAGTTCTGGCTGTAATTGTAATTCTGGTACTGATACTGGCTCTGGTCCTGGTACTGAGTCTGGCCGCTCTGGCTGTAGTATCCTCCCTGTCCCTGACTGCCGCCATAGCTGTATCCAGCGTTGGGATCCGTGTACTGCTGCTCCTGCTGATTTTGGGTATTCCCCGCGCTGTCTCCATTTCCGGAATATATATTGTCCTGTCCGTTATCCGGCTGATTGTTATAATTATTATCCATTTTGTTTCCTCCTTGAGACACATGATGATTTGTGCACATTTTACCATAATTGTCTGTAAATGACAATCTTTTGGATGAGATTATCAGAATGGTAAATATAGGGCGCTCTGTCAGGAAAATATCTGCACATGGATATGACATAGAAGACGATCATTCCGCAGATGAGGAGAATACCCGCCCACTTCATCCATCCAAAGAGACGCGCCCCGAGACAGACGTACCTCTGTACAAAGGCTGCCGTAAGCCACAGTATGATGGGGAAGATAAAGGGCTGCATCTCCCATGCGCCGCGAAAGTCCAGAGTGAGGACCAAAAATCCCGCCCTGGTGAGGCCGCAGGCCGGACAGGGGAAGCCGGTCAGACCTGCGATCGGACATATGCTCCCGAACAAAATATATAAAAATATAAAACAGGCGATTATACAAATAACCGCCCATTTTATATTCTTTATATCTGTCCAGAGTAGCTTCGCACTGGATCGGATATGTTTCATCATGTAAAACCCTTTTACAGTATCACTTTCTTCGGACACTTCTCCGCACACTTTCCGCAGTTAGTGCACTTAGAAGGATCGATGTGGGCAATATTGTCTACCACTTTGACAGCGTCGAACTCGCAGACCTTCTCACACATCTTACATCCGATACATCCCACGGAGCATACAGACATGACATCCTTACCTTTGTCCCTGGAGCTGCACTGTACAAGATGCTTCTGCTCGTACGGAACAAGCTCGATCAGATGACGCGGACATACGGCGATACATTTGCCGCAGGCCTTGCAGGCTTCTTTGTCAACGACAGCCACGCCGTCCACCACATGGATGGCGTCAAAGGGACAGGCCTGCACACAGGAACCCTCGCCGAGGCATCCGAACGTACAACCTTTCGGTCCGCCGTTCTGCATCATGTTAACCATGATACAGTCATGTACACCATTATAGTTGTATGTCTGTTTCGCTACTTCACAGTTTCCTGCACATTTTACAAATGCCACTTCCCGGATCTGCTCACCAGCATCCACTCCCATGATCTCGCCTACTTTGGCTGCCACAGGGGCACCGCCTACAGGACAGGCGTTAACCGGAGCTTCTCCTTTTGAGATGGCCGCTGCAAGTCCGGAACATCCCGGGTATCCGCATCCGCCGCAGTTGTTGCCCGGCAGCACGCCCAGGATCTGCTCTTCTTTTTCATCTACTTCTACTGCAAACTGTTTGTCTGCAAGTCCGAGGAAAATACCGATGAATAAACCAGTACCGCCTACAATGACTGCAGCCAAGATAATTCCTGTTATACTCATAGTTTTTTTCCTCCTATATCAGTCCTGAAAATCCGAAGAACGCAATCGCCATCAGTGTGGATGTAAGAAGAACGATCGGCATTCCCTTGAAGGATTCCGGGATATCGTTGTATTCCATTTTCTCTCTGATACCAGCCAGCAGGACAATGGCGATCAGATAGCCGACGCCTGTGGCAAAACCGTTTACAACACTCTCAAGCAGGTTGTATCCATCCTGTACGTTGTTAAGAGCAACACCGAGAACGGCACAGTTTGTCGTGATCAGAGGAAGATAAACGCCCAGAGCGCTGTAAAGCGACGGAACGAATTTCTTCAGGAACATTTCTACAATCTGTACAAGAGCCGCGATGACAAGAATGAACACAATGGTGTTCAGATATTCAAAACCAAGCGGCTGCAGGATAAACTGATGCAGAAGTCCTGCCACCAGAGATGCCAGGGTGATAACGAAGATAACGGCTCCACCCATACCAACGGAAGTCTCGATCTTTCTGGATACACCGAGGAAGGAACAGATTCCGAGGAACTGGCTGAGCACTACGTTGCTGACAAGCGCAGAACCGACTGCTATTAATACTAAATTTGCTAAATCCATCTTTCACCCTCCTATTCCTTATCTTTTCCGGCTGCTGACGGACATCCGCCGCATGTAGCGCAGTCTGCGCCACAGCCAGACTGGATCTTGGAAGCATCTTTGCCCTTCTTCTCCATGTTGATCTTCACTTTGTTCTGAATAGCCGCAAGGAAAGCAAGTACAAGGAACGCGCCAGGAGCCAGGATGAAGATCGTGACAGGTGTGTATCCGGCAGCTCCGGTAGCCTCATCTGCCAGCGGAAGGATCTGATAGCCGAAAACCTGGCCTGCACCGATAATCTCACGCACAAGACCGATCGCCACAAGTCCTACCGTGAATCCAAGCCCCATGCCCAGTCCGTCAAAGATGGATGGAAGAACTTTGTTCTTGGAAGCGTAGCTCTCCGCGCGGCCCAGGATGATACAGTTTACGACGATCAGGGGAATATAAAGCCCCAGAGAGTCGTAAAGAGCTGGTGTAAAACCTTCCATGAGAAAATCAACAATTGTCACAAAGGATGCCACGACTACGATAAACGCAGGCATACGGACAGAATCCGGTATGATCTTACGCAGCATGGAAATCAGCATGTTGGACATAACAAGCACGGCTGTGGTCGACAGTCCCATACCGATACCGTTCATAGCTGAGGTTGTCACCGCAAGCGTGGGACACATACCAAGCATCAGAACGAAAATAGGGTTTTCATCTATAAGACCATTTTTCAGTCTCTCAACACATGTATTCATCTTTACTACCTCCTAAAACGCATTCTGGAAGTAAGCAAGCGCTGTGTTAACGGCACCTGTCACTGCCCTTGATGTGATGGTGGCACCGCTGATGGCATCGATCGGCTCCCCATCACCGCCGTCTTTTGAAACTGCAAACTTCTCTGTCTGCACACCTACATACTGTCCGTAGAAGGACTCGTTTGTGGCGTTCATGCCAAGTCCTGCCGTCTCGCTGATGGAGAGGAAGGAAATACCGCTGACTGTTCCGTCTGACGTGATACCCACAACGACCTGTATGTCTCCGCCGTAACCTTCACCGTCTGTCACGGTGACAACATAACCTGCATCGCCGCCGTCTACTGCGCAGACCTCATCAACTGTAGCGTCAACCCCCAGATCAGCCGCAGCCTGGGAAGCGATATCAGTATCAACATCCATCTGTTCAAAGGCATCCAGGTCCGCATCCGGGAACACAGCCTGCCATGCCTCTTTCTTCGCGTTCTCCTGGGACTGTGCGATGGGAGCTTTTGTCACCTCGTAGGCAAGTCCGAGAAGAAGGCCGGATACCAGTGTAATCACTGTAAGAATAATTGTATTTTTGATGATCTTATTCATTATTTCTCTCCTCCTTTACCGAACGGTTTTGGAAGAGTAACCCTCTCGATCAGCGGAACCAGAAGGTTACTGATGATGATGGCATAGGAAACACCCTCTGCAGATCCGCCGAAGATACGGAACAGACCTGTCAGAACACCCAGGCAGATACCGTACAGGTACTGCCCCTTCTTGGTGATGGGGGATGTGACGTAATCCGTCGCCATGAACCAGGCGCCCAGCATGAGACCGCCGCCGCACAGATGGGCTGTCAGGTAAGTGGGATCAAAAAATCCGATCTCCGGATGTGCCACATGACCAAAGATACCGACAAAGATCACAAAGGTCACAATGTATGTACCCGGTATGCGCAGATCAATAACGCCCATCAGGATCAGGAAGATCGCGCCGATGATAATGGCGATGACAGATGTCTCACCGATGGTTCCGGGAATGGTTCCAATCAGCATGTCCATAGTGTTGACCTGATCCAGAGCTCCGCTCTTCACATAGGAAAGCGGTGTGGGTCCTGTAACACCGTCATAGACAAAGCTTGTCATGGGGCCGGTGAAGGACAGAAGAAGGAAACATCTGGCACCAAGAGCCGGGTTCATAAAGTTCTGTCCAAGTCCGCCGAAAAGCTGCTTTACGATCAGGATGGCAAATACGCTGCCCAGAGCACCCATCCACCAGGGAGCTGTAGGAGGCATATTAAGACCAAGGAGCATACCAGTGACAACCGCACTGAAATCTCCGATCGTGACTTTTTTATGCATCAGTTTTTCATAGATATATTCTGTAAGCACAGCCGCCGCCGTTGTGCTGACCATCATGATCAGGGCGGGCAGTCCAAAGTTGTACACTCCGAATGCAGTTGCCGGAAGCAGTGCAATGACTACCATGAGCATGATATTGCCGGAGGTCACTTTGGAACGTATATGTGGTGAAGATGAAATGTTAAATGAATTCTCCACGTTTGTTCACCTCTTCCTCTCTTATTCTTTATTTCTTTTTCTTGCGGTTAGCAAGCGCAATTTTTCTCATAGAACCAATGGACTGCTTTAACTGACGTTTTGCAGGGCATACATAACTGCAGCAGCCGCATTCCACACACTCGAGTCCGCTGAACTTTTCAAACTTCTCCTCATCGTGATGCTCTGCGTAGTCTGCCAGTCTGGAGGGGATCAGTCTGCTTGGGCAGGCATCCACACAGCGTCCGCAGTTGATACATGCTGAAGGCTCCATTTCTGCCACCGCATCTCTGGAAAGACAGAGAATGGAGGAAGAAGTCTTTGTGACAGGAGTGTCCAGTGTGAACATGGCAAATCCCATCATAGGACCGCCGGAGATCACTTTCTTCGGCTCCCCTTTAAATCCGCCGGCAGCCTCCACCAGCTCTGCCTGGTTTGTACCAAACAGTACTTTAAAGTTGCCCGGCTCGTTTACAGCATCTCCGCTGACTGTCACGATACGCTCCATAGAAGGAAGCCCTTTTACAACTGCCTGGTAAATGTTGATCATAGTTTCTACGTTGTCCACAACGCAGCCTGCGTCCGCCGGAAGCATGGAGGAATTGATGGCTCTTCCTGTGGTAGCGTAGATCAACTGACGCTCAGCTCCCTGGGGGTACTTTGTCTTCAGCGCCATCACTTCCATACGGGGCTCATCTTTTACCAGTTCTTTTAGTTTTGCGATACAGTCAGGCTTGTTGTCCTCCACTGCAAAAATACCCTTTGCGTTGTCAAACAGGGAAAGGACTACCTTCATACCGCCGACCAGCAGTTCCGGTGTCTCCATCATCCTGCGGTAATCTGCTGTAATATAGGGCTCGCACTCTGCACAGTTTGCAATAATATAGTCGATCTTCTCAGGCTCCTTCGGTGAGAGCTTTACCCTTGTCGGGAAACCTGCGCCACCCATACCGACAACACCGGCTTCGCCGATGGCGTTCAAGATCTCCTCTTTTGTCATCTCGCCGAGCGGTTTCACCGGAGCGTACTCCACTTCTGTGTACTCACCGTCGTTTTCAATGACAATACAGTTTACTTTTGCCCCTGTGGGGTTGAAATGGGGTTCGATCGCTTTGACTGTCCCTGAGACAGACGCATAGATGGGGGCAGATACAAATCCGCCGGCCTCCGCGATCTTCTGTCCCTTTAATACATGATCGCCCACTGCTACAACTGGAGAGGCCGGGGCGCCAATATGCTGAGAAAGCGGATAAACCAGGTTTCCCTTTGGCTTAATTTCAACAATAGCCTTGTCTTTTGCCAGACTTTTGCCATCATCCGGGTGTATACCACCCTTAAATGTCAACAATGCCATCTCTTTTTTCCTTCCTTCCTACTATAATCTGTATATACTATACAAGAAAAACCCGGCTTCTTCTAGTTTTTCCGGCATTTTTCTTGTATATTTCGAAGTACATCTTGTCGCATTTTTAACAATACTGCACATGAAAAGAAAGAGACTATAACATAGTCTCCATCTTTTTATACATTATATATTTGTGCGAAAATACGCTTTACTCTTCTTCTGTCTCGGCTTCAGCTGATGTCTCCTCTGCCTGCTGTGCACTCTCAAGAGCTTTCATGCTCAGGCTGATCTTCTTCTCTTCCTCGTTGAGATCTACGATCTTAGCTGTGATCTCCTGTCCGACTGTAAGAACATCAGAAGGTTTGTCAACGTGAGCTCTGGAAATCTGTGAAACGTGAAGCAGAGCATCTACTCCCGGTGCAAGCTCAACAAAAGCGCCAAAGTCTGTCATACGGGCAACTTTGCCTGTGATGACTTTGCCCACAGCGTAATCTTCCGCTGCGTTTGCCCATGGATTGGTCTCCGGGAATTTCAGGCTGAGCGCAATCTTCGTGTCATGGATATCCTTCACGAGAACAGTTACCTTCTCGCCAACCTGGAATACCTTCTTCGGATTCTCCACTCTTCCCCATGACATCTCAGAGATGTGGAGCAGCCCATCTACGCCGCCAAGATCGATAAAGGCGCCGAAGTCTGTCACATTCTTGACTGTACCTTCTATCCTGTCGCCAACCTGCAGTTTCTCGAACAGCTCTTTCTGCTTCTCTGCTTTTCTTGCAACGAGGAGCTGTCTTCTGTCACCGATGATACGGTTTCTTCTCGGATTAAATTCGCTGATAACAAATTCGATCTCCTGATCCTGATATTTGTTCAGATCTTTTTCATAAGTATCGGAAACCAGGCTTGCAGGGATAAATACTCTGGCTTCATCGATCACAACGGAAAGTCCGCCGCCGAGGATCTGGGTAACGGGAGCCTTCAGCACTTCTTTGTTCTCAAATGCTTCTCTGAGACGCTCATTTCCCTTCTCAGCCGCAAGCCGTTTATAAGTGAGCAGCACCTGACCTTCGCCGTCATTTACTTTTAATACCTTTGCTGTCATAGTATCGCCCGGGTTTACGATCGTAGTCAGATCCACGTTAGGCTCATTGGTATACTCGCTTCTTGTAATGATGCCATCTGCCTTGTAACCTATATTTAAAATGATCTCATCAGGCTTTACGTCGATGACTGTACCATCTACCACTTCCCCGTTACGTATTGTCTTAAAAGACTCTTCCAACATCTGTTCAAAAGTTAATTCTGACATTATTTTGAACCTCCTCAATTATTTTGTTGGGCGTGGATGCCCTGCTGTAATACCTACTGTTTCCACGGACCTTAATTGATTCATATCAAAATCGTCAAGTGTCTGTATGTAGTACGTATTGTTACATGCATGATCCACAATGCCGTTTTACAGCACAGTAAATCGTATCTAAAACAGTTATATCATACCCCTTTTTCGAGATAATTTCAACTAAATCTTTGAATTTAATGTAATTATATGTCGTTTGGAGTTCTGCGTATATTTCAGCGGCAGAGAGCGAGAATGGCATCTGCCACCTGCCTTATAGTCATGTCCGAACTGTCCACCAGCACAGCGTCTTCTGCCTGACGCAGAGGGGAGATCTCCCGGTTCATATCTCTTGTGTCCCTGTCGATGATGTCTTTCTCGATCTGTGCCAGATCACAGGGGATCCCTTTCTCAGTCAGCTCATCATATCTTCTCTTTGCCCTGGTCCGGCTGCTGGCCGTCAGGTAGACTTTCACGTCTGCGTCCGGCAGGACACATGTGCCGATGTCTCTTCCGTCCATCACCACATCCTGTCTGCGGGCCAGCTCTCTTTGCAGGGAGAGCAGCTTTTCCCTCACTTCCGGGATGGCGGAACTTTTGGAAGCCATATTCCCCACTTCCTCAAGCCGCAGCCTGGAAGTGATATTCTCTCCGTTCAGGTAGATCTGCTGCTGTCCGTCCTCGTAGCCGATGGAGACTTCCGCATCCCGGCACGCTTCTTTGATCTTATCTGTCTCCTCAGGGGAGATACCTCTGTTCAGAAAGTGTACTGCCAGTCCCCTGTACATGGCTCCTGTGTCCACATAGATATATCCTTTTTCTTTTGCCACAAGCCGGGCGATGGTGCTCTTTCCCGCACCTGCCGGTCCGTCGATCGCTATATTGTAACCCATAACTTCTGCTCCTTGTTCTGTCTGTTTTAGAGATGCTCTACGCTGCCGGCCTTTGTGCATTTTTTCAGAAGGAATTCTTTCAGGTCCGCCAGGCTGTGTCCCTTTACGCTTCCCTTTTTCAGAGCGATGAACCCGTCTTTTTTCCTTTTCTTTCCGGCCACCAGAGCAAGGGTGGTATCTGTCTCGTATATGCCTTCTATCTCATCGTAGGTAAACTCCTGAGTAACATCCCCCGTCACGCAGGTGAAACGATCCTCATAGAAGCTGACTTTCACAAGACGCTCTTTCCGGCTGATCTTCTTCAGCTCCGCCCAGCGTTTCTTTGCACCCTCGTAGGCCTTTGTCCTGATGTCCTGGATCTTGAAGGGCCCCCAGGCTTTTGTGTTTCTGTATTTATAGAGAGCCGTGTACATTTCGTTCACAATTTTGAAAGATTCGCTGTATTCCATATAGTATATTGGTTCCATAATATCATTCCTTTTCCTGTAGATTCTTTTGTGCTAGGGGATGCTGCTCCCTGCCATGTAGGCAGTGGACCAGGCGATCTGAAGATTAAATCCTCCCGTCACCGCGTCGAGATCCAGCACTTCCCCCGCAAAATAGAGCCCTTTTGTTATTTTTGACTCCATGGTGGCCGGATCGATCTCCCGCACCGAGACGCCGCCCTTCGTAATGATGGCCTCGCTCCAGCCCCGCAGGGACACGACCGTCACCGTCAGATCCTTGATCAGACATACAAGGGCTCTTCTCTCCTCCCGGGAAATATCGTGGATCTTCTTTTCCGGAGGGATGCCTGACAGCTCCACCACCACAGGGATCAGTTTGGAGGGGAGAAGTTTCCCCAGGGAGTTCTTGAACTGTCTGTTCTTCTGTTCCCCGAAATCTCTGAGTATCCTCTGGTCCAGCTGCTCCTGGGAGAGGGCGGGCTTCAGGTCAATGTGGAAGGTCAGGGGACCTTTCTCCAGCCTCGGCCCCACTTCGCTTGTGGCGCTCAAGATGACAGGGCCACTGAGGCCAAAATGAGTAAAGAGCATTTCACCGAAATCCCGGTACACCTCTTTCTTACCGTCCTTCACAGTCAGCTGTATGTTTCTCAGGGAGAGCCCCATCAGATCTCCCACCCACTTTTCTTTGGCTTCCACCGGCACAAGGGAAGGGAAAAGAGGGGTTACTTTATGTCCCGCATCCCGGGCAAACCGGTATCCGTCCCCCGTGGATCCTGTCAGGGGATAGGAAAATCCGCCTGTTGCCACGATACAGGCGTCACCCTTTTCCTCCCTGCCATCAGCGAGGGTAATACCGGCGACCTGCCCGTTCTCCACAAGAAGACTCTTTACCTCAGCGTGGAGATGAAGGTGTACTTGGAAAGCCTTCATCTGCTGTTCCAGGATGCGGATCACGTCAGAGGAGTGATCGGAAGAGGGGAAGACGCGCCCGCCCCTCTCTGTCTTTACAGGCATGCCGTTCTCCTCAAAGAAACGGATCACATCCTGGTTTGTGTGGGTGTAAAAACTGCTGTAGAGAAATTTCCGATTGCTCTTTACCGCCTGGAGCATCTCTTCTGTATCGCAGTCATTTGTCAGGTTGCACCGTCCCTTGCCTGTAATAAAAAGCTTCCTGCCCGCCCGGTCGTTTTTCTCGAACAGGTGGACCTGATGTCCCTGCCGGACAGCTGCAAGAGCCGCATACATGCCGGCCGCGCCGGCGCCGATGATCAGAACTTTACTCATGATTTGCCTCTTTGTCCTCATTTCTTCCTGCTGGAGACAGCTCCACTTTGCCGCTTACCTTGTCCAGCTCATCCCCGCTGTACACCTGATATTCGTCCCAGATCTCCTCCAGCATTTCCAGAGTGGAGACCACCTCCTTCTGCTTTTTCATGCACAGAGCAACCACCAGTGCATTGACCACGCTTAAGGGGGCCACCAGAGAGTCCACAATGGAGGCCATGTCGCTCCTGGCGATCAGGTTGCAGGAGGAGTAAAGATTCATGGGTGAGTGGATGCTGTCTGTCAGGGTAATGACCTTTGCCTTCCGGTTGCTGGCGAACTCCAGCGCCTTCAGGGTTCGCATGGAATACCTCGGAAAGCTGATGCCGATAATCACATCCTCCTCGCCGATGCGGATGAGCTGCTCGAAGATCTCACTGGAGCTGTTGGTGCTCACAGCCGTCACATCTTCACAGAGCAGATTGAGGTAGAAGCTTAAGAAACTGGCCAGAGGCGCACAGCTCCGTATACCCACCACATACACTTTTCTTGCCTTTAGGATGGTTTCCACAGCCAGCTCGAACGCCTCGTGATCAATACTTTCCATGGTAAGTTTGATTTTTTCGATATCAGACTGAAGGACAGAAGCCAGAATCTCTCCCTGGGTGATACGCCCGTAGGTCACTTCCATGCGCTGGATGGAATTCAGGCGGGTGCGGACCATCTCCTCAAGGGCCTTCTGAAAAGCCGGATAGCCGGAGTACCCAAGGGCTGTAGCAAAGCGTACTACGGTAGACTCGCTGACTCCCACTACCTGTCCCATTTTGGCTGCTGTGAGGAAGGCAGCCTTGTCGTAATCCCTGCGGATATAATCCGCCAGCTTTTTTTGTCCCTTGCTGAATTTTGCGTAACCATCATCAATTTTCTGCAGTAATTCGTTGTTTGTTCCCATTTTACAGGTCCCTTTTCTTTATAGTCACAAGAGGACATAGAACCTCCGGTTCCTGTCCTCTGTGTATATTCACTGTACTATTATAAATCCTGTCGGTCCGGTCCGCAAGTAGAAATCCTTACTCTTCCGGCACAACGATCAGATCCTTTGTAAAGCGGTTGAGCACCTCGCAGCCGTCCTCTGTAATGAGGACAAGATCCTCGATGCGCACGCCGATACCCTCATCGGGCAGATAGATGCCCGGCTCCACGGAGAAGCACTGTCCCGGTCTGATGATGTCTGTGTTGACAGATGATACGTCGCCGAATTCGTGGTCCTCCAGACCGATAGAGTGTCCGGTGCGATGTGTGAAGTACTGTCCGTAGCCCTTCTCCTCGATGTAATTTCTCGCGGCAAGGTCCACGTCGCACATCCGGTTGCCCGGCTTCGCGGCGGCGATCCCCCTCAGGTTGGCCTCCAGGACGATGTTGTAGATCTCCCTCGCCCGGTCTGACACCTCTCCGATGAAAACGGTCCTTGTCATGTCAGAAGCGTAGTTGTCCTTGAAGCCGCCGATGTCGATGACCACGCAATCGCCCCGTTTTCCCTTTGTGTCATCTGTGGCATGGTGGGGGTCCGCCCCGTTCTTTCCGTAGGCGGTGATGGGGTCAAAGGACACGCCCTCACAGCCTGCCTCCTTGTAAATCTCCCGAACCCTGTGATCCAGCTCCATCTCGCTCAGCCCCTTTGCCACAAGGGGAATGACCTTCTCCATCACGCTGTCGTTGACCCGGGAGGAGATCCGCATCAGCTGCTTCTCCTCCTCATCCTTGATCATGCGGACCTGGTCAACGATCCAGGAGGCGTTGACAAAGCTACTTCCGCCGCCCAGCTCCTGGAGGCGGAGGAGAAATCTGGCTGGCCAGTTCTTGTCCACGCCCATGACGGCATCCCTGTCCACGCAGCGGCTCAGGATCTCCACCGCATCCTCCACGTCGTCGTACCACACAAGCTCAACGCCCAGATCCCTCTCCTGGGGAAACAGCTTGTTGATGATCATCCTGTGGTTCCCGTTCACATTCAGGTACAGAGCCAGCATCCTCTCGCCCGGATGGATCCACTTTCCTGTCAGGTAGAAGATCGCTACCGGATCAGAGATGATCATCTGAGGAATGTTGTTTTCTTCCATTGACTTTAAGATTTTCTCAATTCTTCCCTTGTTCATACCATACACACCTCTCTATTATTATTGCCTACACAGCTCTTGTGTAATTTTTAAGCCATGCCCTCTCCTCCTCGTCGAGGAAAGGGGAAACCTTCTCATACACCGCACTGTGGTAGTTGTTCAAAAGACGTCTCTCCTCTTCTGTCATCATACCCGGCAGGATGGCGTCCAGATCCATCGGGACAAATGTGATTGTCTCAAAATACATGAACTGCCCGTACTCGTTCCAAAGCCCCTTCCGTGTCAGCAGCTCATTCTCCAGTCGGATCCCGTACTCGCCCTCCAGGTAGATACCTGGCTCATCCGTGACCACCATGCCATCCTCAAAGGGTTGAATCTCACCTGCCCGGAACTGCCAGCGGAAGCCTGTAGGCGGCTCGTGTATGTTCAGAAGATAACCGACGCCGTGGCCCGTCCCGTGGTTGAAGTTCAGGTTCCTGTCCCAAAACGGCTTTCTGGCGAGCATGTCCAGCGTCATCCCGGTGGCGCCGTACAAAAATTTTGCCGATGCAAGCTGAAGGTTGCTGATAGCCGTCAGCGTGAAGTGTTCCTTCATCTTGTCCGTCACGTCGCCCAGAGCGTAGGTCCTCGTGATATCGGTAGATCCTTCATAAAAGCCCGCGCCCGTGTCGGTCAGAAGAAAGCTTCCGCCTTCCAGGCGCACGTCTGTCTCTGGCGAGGATGTATAGTGCACGATGGCCCCGTGTTCGCCAAAGGATACGATAGGTTCAAAGCTTGGACGGATAAAATTTCCCTGCTGCGCCCGCAGTTCATCCAGCTTCCTGGAGGCGATCAGCTCTGTGATCACCTCTTTGTCGTAGTTCTCCTTGACCCATTTCATGAATTTAACGTGGGCAACGCTGTCCTTGAGCTGCGCTTTACGGATATTGTCGATCTCCGTGGGATTTTTGACGGCCTTGAAGAGGATCTCCGGGTTGCGCATCTCCACCTTTCCCATCTTCCCGGGTATGTTTTTCCAGAGCGCGTAGTTCAGTCTTGCCGGGTCGATGAGGACAGTAGCGCCTTCGTCCAGCTTCTTCACATCCTCATAGATGTCGTTGTAGGGGTGGAACACAACGCCGTCCCCCTCCAGCTTCTGCCGCAGCTCATCAGAAAACTTGGACGCGTCTGCATAGAGATCCATCCGATCCATCCCGATCACTGCGTAGGATAGCACCAGCGGGAAAAATTCGATATCGTTTCCTCGGATGTTCAGCGTCCAGCATATATCATCCAGCGTGGTCAAGATATGGCAGTCCGCTCCCACCTCCCGCATAAACCCGCGGATCCTCTCAAGCTTTGAGCCGCGGTCCTCACCCGCATACTGGAGCGCAAGCTCCCATGCCGGCTCCTCTGAGAGAGCCGGGCGGTCTTCCCATATGTCCGCCGCCAGATCCCTCTCGCAAAAGACAGATCCCTGCTTTTTAGCGGCGATCTGCTCGTAGAGCTTCCCGTCACCCAGGGAAACGCATCTTCCGTCAAAGGCGATGACGCCCCTCTCCGGAAGACTGTCGTTTAAGAAATGCTCAATGTCCGGCACTCCAGGCTCGCCCATCTTCATGAGCCTGACCGGCGTCCCCTCCAGCTCCTTTGCAGCCTGGATAAAATATCTGCCGTCCGTCCAGAGATAAGCCTCGTCCGCTGTAAAGACGGCCGTGCCCGCAGATCCGGTAAATCCGGTGAGAAATTCTCTTATCTTAAAGTACTCTCCCACGTACTCACTCTGATGGAAATCAGCCGTGGGCACGATGTAGACATCCACCTTGTTCTGACACATAATCTCGTGCAGTTTCCGAACTCTCTCGGTTATATCCATGACCTTTTCGCCTCCATTATTATAATTTTGCATTAATTATCAATCCACTATCTGTCCCCGCAGGGCGGCCTTCAAAGGCGCACCAGGCGCGGACGGGATTATTTTACAGTATAAACCATGGTTTGTAAACTCAAAACCGCCGCCCAAAATTTTTGAAAACATTGACTTTTATGGATCAGATCCCCTTGTCATGCCTTGTCAAACAAAATCCTTTTATGCTATTCTTATGCTGTACTGAACAGACAGATCATCAGGAGGTAAATGACATGAAGATCACAGAAGGATATATGCCTTATCTGGGGTATCAGACCTATTATCGGATCGTCGGTGAATGCAGAGACAAAAGAAAGCCTCTTCTCCTTCTTCACGGCGGCCCTGGATCTACTCACAATTACTTTGAAGTGCTGGACGTCCTGGCAGACACCGGTCGGTCCATCATCTCCTACGACCAGCTTGGATGTGGAAATTCTTATGTGGAAGGTCACCCGGAACTCTGGTGCCAGAAGACCTGGGACAACGAGCTGATAGAGCTGAGAAAACACCTGGGTCTGGATGAAGTCCACCTTCTGGGGCAGTCCTGGGGCGGTATGCTGGCTATCGAGTATCTCTGCGACTATCATCCCAAAGGCGTTGCCTCAGTCATCCTCTCCAGTACGCTTCCTTCTGCCAGTCTGTGGGCAAGGGAACAGCACCGGATGATTCGCCTGCTTTCAGAGGAGGACCAGGAGGCCATCGCAGAAGCAGAGCGGACCGGCCATTTTGATTCGCCCGGATACCTGGCTGCCAACAGTCGTTTTATGGAGCGCCATTGTGATTCTCTCTTCGGCGATGTGCCAGAATGTTTGAGCAGACCCAAAAGGACCGGGAAGGAGGCCTATCTTTACGGCTGGGGCCCTAACGAGTATAATCCCACAGGTTCCCTTGGGAACTGGGAGTACACGGACAAGCTGGACCGGATCAGCTGTCCGGCTCTCATTATCAGCGGTACAGATGACCTTTGTACGCCTCTTATTGCCAAGACTATGTATGACCGCATACCAGACGCAAGGTGGGAACTCTTTGAGGGATGCCGCCACATGTGCTTTGTGGATGACACTGAAAAATATATACGCCTTCTTGCAGAATGGCTGGATCAGACAGAAAAAAACGGCTGCGTGTAAGCAGCCGTTTTTTTCTATTTCATGTTCCGGAACTGTACCGGCGTCATATTGTATGCTTTTTTAAAGAGACGGTTAAAATGCTCCACATTCTGATACCCAACAGACAGGGCAATATTTTCCACTGTCATGCTGCTGCTCTTTAAGAGCGCTCTTGCCTTCTTCATGCGGATCTTCTTTACAAGGTCACCGAAGGTCATCCCTGATTTCTCCCGGATATACTTGGAGAGGTAGGGCTTGGAGAGATAGAACTTCTCTGCCAGGTCATCCAGTGTCACGTCAATGTAGTTGGCCTGTATGTAGTTCATGATCTCGATCATGCGGGCATCCTTCACCGGCTCCGCAGTGCTGAGCTCCTCTATCTTGTTCACAGCCACGATGAGGGCCTCAATGGAGGCTCGGATGATGTCCGCGTCTATCCCAACGCCCCAGAAGGTCTTCTCCTGGGAGACGATCCCTACGTAGGCTACCGCCTTGGAGGAAGATCCTCTTGTGAGCGAATGCTCCTCGTAGTAGCGCAGCTCGTAGCTGATATTGAAGTACTGCTTGATAGCGTTGCTGACAGCGTCCAGGCGGCCGTTTCCGGAGGCGGTCACCACCTGCTCGTCGTTGCCGTGGTGGATGGTGGCGTCCGCGATGATGCCGTCCGCCTGGCGGAAATGGCACTCATCGATGGAGAAGATGGTCTTGGCATTCACATAGTTGTCTGTAAAGATCTGGTATACCCACTCCGGCGTCAGCTCTTTGTGGGCTTTGTCGGAAACGCCCTTTACAAGGTAGCCTACTTCCTCGCGCATCTTCTCCGGAAGATTGATGCCGTGGCTCTGCTTCAGGATGTAGTTCACGCCGCCTTTTCCGGACTGGCTGTTGATGCGGATAACGTCTGAGTCATACCGTCTTCCCACATCCTGGGGATCGATGGGCAGATAGGGTACTGTCCACTTGTAGCACTTCTTCTCCTCTCTCCAGGACATGCCCTTGGCGATGGCATCCTGATGAGATCCGGAAAACGCAGTGAAGACAAGCTCGCCTGCATAGGGCTGGCGCACATCCACCGTCATCCTTGTCAGACGCTCATAGGCCTCTTTGATCTCCTCCATGTTGGAGAAGTCCAGCTTCGGATCCACGCCGTGGGAGAACATGTTCATACCAAGAGTGATGATATCCACATTTCCTGTCCGTTCTCCGTTTCCAAAGAGCGTACCCTCAATCCTGTCCGCCCCTGCCAGGATACCCAGCTCAGCTGTGGCCACGCCGCAGCCTCTGTCGTTGTGGGGGTGAAGGGAGAGGATCACGTTCTCTCTGTAGGCCAGATGTTTGTGCACGTACTCCAGCTGGGAAGCGAAGACGTGGGGCATGGCGTTCTCCACAGTTGTGGGGATATTGATGATCGCCTTGTTGTCTGCCTGGGGCTTCCACACGTCCAGGACAGCGTTGCACACTTCCACTGCGTAGTCTACTTCTGTACCCGAAAAGCTCTCCGGGCTGTACTCAAAAGTAAAGTTCCCCTCTGTCTCGTCTGCCAGCTTCTTCAGAAGCTCTGCTCCGTCTATGGCAATCTTCTTGATCTGCTCTTTATCTTTTTTGAACACCTGGTCTCTCTGCGCTACAGACGTAGAATTGTAAAGGTGGATCACCGCGTGAGGCGCTCCCTTTACAGCTTCGAAGGTCCGCTTGATGATGTGCTCCCTGGCCTGGGTCAGTACCTGGACCGTCACGTCATCCGGGATCATATTCCGCTCGATCAGAGCGCGCATGAAGTTATACTCTGTCTCGGAGGCAGCCGGGAAGCCCACCTCGATCTCCTTGAATCCCACTTTGACAAGCAGTTCAAAGAACTCCAGCTTTTCATCCAGGCTCATGGGCTCGATAAGAGCCTGGTTGCCGTCCCGCAGATCCACGCTGCACCAGATAGGCGGCTGGTCTATGTATTCTTTTTTCACCCAGTCATAGGTGACTTCCGGCGGCATAAAATACTGCCGTTCATACTTCTCAAAATTTTTCATGTTCCATCTCTTCCTTTCAGCAGCACAAAAGCTGAATATTTATCAACTTTGTTGTTCTTTTTTAATACTCGTCTATCCTATCACACATATACCCAAAATAATAGTGACAAATTTAATCATTTTTATTGACTTATTTTATTCTTTCCTGCAAAAAACCGGACAATGATCTGATCCAGGCACCACAGAAGGTCTCTCTCCGGCACACTGATGGCTGCTTCCACTTTCTGCCGCCCCACCTCGAATTCTCCTATGCGGTAAAGAATCTCCCCCACCTCCTGTCCCTCTTCCACAGGCGCATCCAGTTCTGCCGGGAGTTTGACCTGTGCGGTGACAGCCTCCTCGCCTGCCATGAGAAGCTCTTTTTGAAACGGTTCAGAGGACAGGAGGGCCAGTGCATCACTGCCCAGGCTTCCGGAGGGCGGCGCTCCGCCGGATATAGGAAGAGAAGGAAGAGACTGGTCCAGAGTAATGGTCTCATATTGGTAATGATTGATTCCGTACTGCATCAGCTTTTTTGTGTCCTCCCACTTGTACCCTTTGTTATTCGGCCATCCACAGGCCAGAAGCGCTACGATAAAGGTGCGCCCGCCGTTTTCCAGGGCTCCCACATAGCAGTAGCCGGCATCCGCCGTGAAGCCTGTTTTCCCGGTGAGCGCTCCCTCCATCATGGAGAGGAAGGCATTGTGATTCTGAAGCGAGAAGCTCCTCTGCCCTGAGAGGTCTGTAAAAGAGTAGCTGTCTGTTCTTGTGACAGTAAGAAATGCCTCCCTCTTTGGCGATTCCATGATGCAGTATCTGAGGATCCGGGCCAGATCCTCTGCCGTTGCAGAGTGGGTTCCCCCTTCGTCGGACGCATCCAGCCCGTTGGGAGTGATAAAATAGGTGTCCTGACAGCCGATCTCCTCTGACTTTTTATTCATCAGCCCGGCAAACGCTTCCACACTCCCGGCTGTGTTTTCCGCGATCACCACTGCGCTGTCATTGTGGGATTCCAGCATGAGGGAATAAAGTAGATCTTCCAGCAGATAGGTCTCTCCCTCCCGCACACCCAGGCGGACTTCCGGCTGGGAAGCTGCCTTTTCTGACACGGAGCACACCAGATCCGGTTTTCCTTCCTCCAGTGCCAGGATACATGTCATGATCTTTGTGGTACTGGCTATAGGCCGGGCTGTCTTCCCGTCTTTCTCAAATAAAACACGCCCGCTGTCAGCATCCATAAGGACCGCCGACCGGGCGTAGAGCTGTGCCAGTTCCTCCGGCGTCTCCTCTTCATCCGTCTGAGAAGCCGCCCGGCAGATGCAAGGGCAGGCCGCCAGGACCAGGGTGAGAAGAACAGATGCCAGAAAAAGACCGGCTTTCTTTTTTCGTTTTATCATATATATCACGACCCGAAGAACATAGACAGTTAACTTATATGTATGTCTTCTGTCCGGGAAATATGTCTATACGTCCAGCTTGAGCTGAGCTTCCTCCTCCGCTTCGTGCTTGAAATTCTCGAGCTGTTCCGGATTGAGGCCCGGAAGATCTTCCAGAGAATGGATGCTGAAACGCCGCAGAAACTCTTCTGTCGTTCCAAACAGAATGGGCTTGCCTGGCGCATCCAGCCTTCCCACCTCACACACAAGATCGTACTCCACCAGCTTGTTCACTGCGTGGTCTGACTTGACGCCACGGATCTTTTCGATCTCCAGTTTGGTGACCGGCTGCCTGTAGGCAATGATAGAGAGAGTCTCCAGCTGTACATCTGTGAGCACATATCTTCTTGGCTGCTTTGCCACCTTGATGAGGTACTCGTACATCTGGGGCTTTGTGCACATCTGAAAGGAGTCTTCCAGTTCGATGATGTGGATCCCTCTGTCATCGGTCTCATATTTATCCATCATATTGTGGATCACTTTCCGGGTCGTCTCCTCGTCATGGCCAATGGCTGACGCGATCTTGGAGAGCTCTACCGAGTCCCCCATCGTAAAAAGGATCGCCTCTATGATCCCCTCTAATCTGCTGATCTCCACTTTACACTTCCCCTTCTTCCCTTTGCTCTTCTTTCTGTGTCTCCTTTTTGCCGCATATCATGGAGGTGATAAGGATATCGTCAAAAGGCTGCTCCTGCATAACTTTGATCTTGCCTGTCTTCATCAGCTCCAGCACAGCCAGAAAGGTGACTACCAGCTGCACCTTGGACCCCTGCTTTGAGAGCAGCTGTCGGAAACTGAAGGAGAGGTGGGCCCCAGCGTACTCCTCCACATAGCCCAGCTTCTCCGGCAGAGAGACCTCCTCCTTCTCGATCTTTCCAAAACGGCTTCGGATGGGATCGATCTTTTCCGTCTGCCTGCGCATCATCTCCCGGAAGATCCTGTTCAGCTTTGACAGTGTCAGTCCGTCCAGAAGCCTGTCCAGATCCACCGGCTCCACATAGTCCTGCACCTCCTCCGGTATATCCGGCTCCCGGTACAGGGACCGTTCTCCTTCTACCTGCCTGTCCCGCAGTTCATAGGACATATATTTGTACATCTTGTACTGGAGCAGCTGGTCCACCAGCTCCTGCCGTGGATCTTCCTCTTCCCCCTCCTCATTCACTTCCTTGGGAAGAAGCATCCGGCACTTGATATCCAGCAGCGTGGCAGCCATGAGAAGGAATTCGCTCATCACGTTCAGGTCTTCCTGTTCCATGGCGCGGATATATTCCATATACTGATTCGTGATCTCCACAATAGGAATGTCGTAGATATCTATTTTATTTTTATCAATGAGGTGCAGAAGAAGGTCCAGAGGACCTTCAAACACCTGCAGCTTTACCTCTAATCCCACAGACACCCTCCGCTCTTTTTGAACTTAGCTTTACTATTATATATGACCTTTGCGCTTTTCTCAACAGTTTTTCTAAAGCTGGATCAGCACCCTGGACCGCAGTACGCCCATGAGCAACTCTTTTGCCTCCCGCCTGAGTCTGTCCACAGGAATCTTCTCTGCGTGCCCCTCGTTGAAAAAGCCGATGATGCCATAACAGAGAAAACCAGCGATCTGCTTTGGAGAGAACCGAAGACGGCTCCGGTTTTTCATCCGCTTTGTGTGATCTTCTACTGTCTCAAGGACAATGCTGTAAAAGGCAAAAGCCAGGTAGGGATTGTGCTCCGGAGCAGTATAGCGAAAAAAATCATAGTGGCTGTAGTACAGCTCCATAATGGCGTCCAGGATATTGCAGTAGCTGATCACCTCATCCCGGCCCGGATTGTTCTCCTGCTGCATTTTCTCATAGTCTTCCGTGCCTAGGGCAACCATATCCTGGAAGATCTCGTCCACCAGAGCATATTTATCACTGTAGTGGGAGTAAAAGGTGATACGGCTGATCTCTGCCCTTGCACAGAGCTCCGTAATGGAGATCTGCTCGAAAGGCTGCTCCGGCAGCATGGAGATAAGCGTGCCTTTCAGATTTCTCTTTGTCTTGGTGATGCGTCTGTCTTCCATAACATTTCCCTCAAACTGTATAAATAACTGACAAAACAGATTGGTCTGTAATTGAGTTTTATTAAACCATCTGCTATAATATTTTAACATCTGTTAAAATATCGGTCAATGTGTAAGATATTTTATGTTTTGTAAAGCTATATCTTGGAACTGCAAAGGAGAATACTATGTCAGACATTGCTATTATGACGGACAGCAACTGCGGGATCATGCCGGGATGCGAGCCTTTTCCCGACATCCATATCATCCCTATGCCTGTCCTGATCGATGGTGAGACTTTTTATGAGGGAAAAAGTATTACAGCCGAAGAGTTTTACCGGCAGCTTGCCTCCGATGCCGCTGTCAGCACTTCTCTCCCCTCCCCCGGGGATGTGATGGATATGTGGTCCTCCCTTCTGCGGGATTACAAAGAATTGGTATATATTCCCATGTCCAGCGGCCTCTCCACTTCCTGTGCAAGCGCGCTGGCTCTTGCATCTGAAGGAGAGTTTGAGGGGCGTGTGCATGTGGTGGACAACCACCGGATCTCCGTAACCCAGACCCAGTCCGTGCTGGATGCCCACTTTCTGGCGGAAGAAGGAAAGACAGGACGCCAGATCAAGGAGCATCTTGAAGAGGAGGCGCTGGACGCCAGTATCTACATTGCCGTGGACACGCTGAAGTACCTGAAACGGGGCGGACGCATCACTCCTGCTGCGGCTGCGGTGGGCACCGTGTTGAACTTAAAGCCCGTCCTCACGATCCAGGGAGACAAGCTGGATGCTTTCGCCAAAGTGCGTGGCATGAAGGCTGCTTTCCGCACCATGTGCAAGGCGGTAGAAAAAGACATAGACACCCGCTTTTCCCACTTGAGGGACGCCGGTGTCCTCAAGCTGGGCATGGCTGAGACGGCCATGAGCGAGGAGGATTTTTTATTCTGGAAAGAAAAATACAGAGAATATTTCCCGGACATGGAGATCGTCCACTACCCTCTCACCATGAGCATTGGCTGCCATACAGGGGCAGGGGCTCTGGGAGTAGGTGTGTTCCGGGTGCACCGGCCTTAATCCCGTTTTCCGATGAGTGAGAGGCAGACAAGCTCTGCCATATTGTAGAGACGGACATTGACTGTGTGGGTACCCAGCCCCCGGCTGACCACGCAGCTTTGCCCGTCTTTTTTTGTGTACATATCCCCCGAATACCTGGGAAAGAGCTGCATCTGAGGTGTGATAACCCCTCCCAGGACAGGCAGGCGCACCACGCCGCCGTGAAGATGCCCGGAAAGGACAAGGTCCGCTCCCCATTCCCAGTATGTATCCATATAGGCCGGCGTGTGGGCCATAAGTATGCGGTATCCTTCTTTGGGCAGCTCTCCGACTCTCTTATTGATTTCCTCCACCTGCAGCTCCTCTCTGCCGAAGTGGCTGTAGCAGGAAAGCGGGATCTCAAGGCCGGTGATAGAGGCCAAAAAGCCACCCTTCCGGAACAGGCAGGTCTCATTTTCCAGGACACGGATCCCTTCCTCTTTCAGTGCGTCCCGGTATCTATCATATCTGTCTCCGTACAGCTCCCTGTTCTCCTTCATCTTCTGTTCATGGTTCCCGTTTGCCGCACAGACGGGCGCCACAGAGACAAGGCGCCGCATGAGGGCGATAGCTGTCTGGTCGGTCTCCGGCTGTGTCCGGGTCAGCATGTCGCCTCCTGCCAGGATAAAGTCCGGGCGCTCCTTCTCGATCTGCTCCAGAAGCTTTTTATTCTCTTTTCCGTATTCTTTTCCGTGCAGGTCAGAGAGAAAGAGACATCTGATCTCTCTTCCTCTTTCTATCCCCGGCACTTCCATCCTGTAGCGCCTCACACGGAAGGTTGATAATTCTCTTGCCATCTCCCCGGCGCATATGAGGGCGGATGTGCCAAGCAGGGCCAAAGGCTTTTTCCACATTTTCCTTTCCTCCGTCGTATGCCCTGTGTCATTCGGGCAGTTCTGGTAATGATTATATAGTCTGTACTGATATTTTGCAACTTATCTTCCGCAGCTCCCGCCTATCCTTTCACTGTTTACTATGCCGGAAAGAACAGCTCCAGCGTCTGTTCCAGGCAGTTCAGGTAGCTGGCTTTGGGGACGTCTTTTGCCGCCACAATGTCCACTTTGCCGATCTCGGTGCCATCCAGAGAGTACACGACGCTCCCGGCAAAGTCCCCGGTCTTTACAGGGGCCTTCAGCTTCTCTTCTGTCTCATACTTTTTTTCAATGGCCGCCAGATCAGCCCCGCCGGTGTCCACATACTGAAAAGGCTCCTTCTGCCGGACAGGCACCTGCCTCTCCCGGCCGCCTTCCACATCCACAGGATCCAGCGCCTGTATTCCCTCATCCACATATTTCACAGCCCTTCCAAAACCATAGTCCAGAAGAGTCACTGCATCTTTAAACCGCTCTTTGGACGTCTCGGCTCCCATGACCACTGCAATCATCTCCATATTATTCTTCTTGGCTGTGGCGGACACACAGAAGCCGGCGTCGTCTGTGGAACCGGTCTTAAGGCCGGTGGCGTAGGCGTACTGGCGGATCAGCTTGTTTGTGTTTGCCAGCGTGAACGTGCTGCTTCCCTTTGCTGTAGTATGGGTAATATCCTCCATCCAGATGGAGGCGTAATCCCGGATCTGCGGGTATGTAAGGATCAGTTCTCTGGACATGGCCGCAATATCCCGCGCCGTGGTCAGATGCCCGTCGGCATCCAGGCCATTGCAGTTGACAAAGCTGGTACTCTCCATCCCCAGACCGGCAGCCCTCTCGTTCATATGCCTGACGAACTCCTCCTCGCTGCCCCACACATGTTCTGCCATGGCCACGCAGGCGTCATTGGCGCTGGCCACTGCAATGCACTTGATCATCGTGTCCACGGTCTGCACTTCACCAGGTTCCAGAAACACCTGCGATCCTCCCATGGAGGCCGCATACTCGGATACAGTGACCTGGTCTGCCAGAGAAATCTTACCCTCCGAGAGGGCGTCAAAGATCAAAAGCAGGGTCATGATCTTGGTCACACTGGCAGGAGGACGCTTTTCATCCGCGTTCTTCTCGTAGATCACTTTCCCTGTAGATGCCTCTGCCAGAAACGCGGAGGGTGAGCTCACCTCCGGTCCGGCTGTATGGGGCTCTTCTGCACCGGCTTCTGTGCCGGCCTCGGGGGCAGCCTTGATAAGGACAGGCTGAAGGAGCAGCGCCCCGCACAGAAGAGCTGTCAAAAATCGCTTCATATGCACATCTCTCCTTGCATATATCGTCTGTTACTAATATATTTTTATTCTTTTCACTTATTCCCATCTGTGTTAAAATAATTACTCCGGAATTTATCTCGCAGAAGAGAGATGACGGCTGATTTTATAAAGAAAAGGGGTATTTCATGAATAAAAAAGAAGTTCTGGAAATCCGGAAGCAGTTTTCACCGCAGAACTGTGCTATCACACGCATCTGCGGCTGCTACGTGGACGGAGACAAGGAAAAGAAACTGGAATTTAAGGAGGCCTTCCTCTCCCTTCCCGAGGAGGAAGAATTCAAGTATTTTGACCTGTTTAAGAGGACTTTGTCCGGCACAGTGGGGAAGAATCTTCTCAACATGAGTTTTCCGCTGGATGAAGAGTTAAAAGGCGGCGCCCAGGAGTTCCTGATGCAGCTCAAGGACGGCAAACTCACGGATGATATGCTTGTCGCTGAATTTTATGACAAGGTGATCGAGAACTATGATTTTGGGGAGCACTATCTGATCCTTCTCATCCACGCTGCTTACGACGTGCCGGGAAAGGCGTCTGACGGAATGGAGATGTACGACGCCTCTGACACGGTTTATGATTACATACTGTGCAGCATCTGTCCGGTCTCTCTGTCCAAAGCAGGGCTCTGCTACAACGCAGAGCACAACAGCATCGAGGACCGGATCCGGGACTGGATCGTAAACGACCCGATAAGTGGATTCCTCTTCCCCGCTTTCAATGACAGGGCCCAAGATGTGCACAGCCTTCTCTACTACTCCAAGAAGCCGGAGGAGCTGCAGGAAGTCTTTCTCACCCAGGTACTGGGATGCAGCCAGGTCTTAAGCGCCGGTACGCAGAAAGAGTCGTTCCAGGCCATGATCGCGGACACACTGGGCGAGGACTGCTCCTACAGCGTGATCCGCAACATCCATGAAAATCTGAACACACTGATCGAGGAGAATAAAGAGGAGCTGGACCCCCTGGAGCTGGGCAAGCTGGAAGTCCGGCGTCTGTTCTCTCTGAGCGGCGTGCCGGAGGAGAACCTGGAAGGATTCGACCGGGAATTTGACGAGACAGTGGGCGAAAAGGCCTCGCTTCTGGCCTCCAACATTGCCAGCACAAAGAAATTTAACATCAAGACCCCGGACATTGTGATCAATGTCAATCCGGACCGGACAGACCTGGTGGACGTCAGGATCGTAGACGGGCGGAAATGCCTGGTGATCCCTGTGGATGACCAGGTGGAAGTCAACGGCATTGAAGTCAGGATGGACCCGGAGACAGGGATAGAAGGATAACGGATTCCCTGCTGTATGAACCTTTTTAGAGTTCCACGATTCTTGGCCTGTGATGGGTGTAGGGGAGAAACTTCTTTAAAAGATCCTGGGTCTTAAATTTCAGGTGGGTAGTGTTGATGCCTGTATTGCAGACAAACCACTCTGCCTGCGCCACCTCCTTGTCGATGATGAGCTGCACATAGTCGTCCTCGTCATTCAGAAGACCTACCACGCTGGCAGAGCCGGGCGTGCAGCCGATATGTTTCACCATCAGCTCCGGCGGGGCAAAAGACATGTGGGACACGCCCAGCTTTTTGCTGAAGGACGATGTGTCGAATGGTTTGTCATCAGGCATGAGAAGAAGGAAGAAAGAGGTCTTTTTCTGATTGCACAGAAAGACATCCTTCCGCACCGGAGCCTGCAGAACTTCGCCGATCTCGGCGCACTCCTCCATAGAAGAGGCAGGGTCATTATCTACTCTCTCATAGGGGATGCCAAGCTTTTTAAAAACCTTGTACACTTCCTGTTCCAGTGGAACTCTCTCAGACACATTGTCCGGTGGAGTGGTTGTGATTTCGCTGATATACATAGGGGTCTTTCCTCCATTTCATTTTTGTCTTATAATAGCTATTATAGTGCACCGGCCCGGTCTTTCGCAAGACAGAGAATAATTTTTGCCCGGCCGGTATCAAAAAACAGTAAGGAAAGGTTGTGATCAGCAGTGAAATATATACTTGCCTCTGCATCTCCCAGAAGAAAGGAGCTTCTTGCTCAGGCCGGATTTACTTTTGACGTGTGCCCTTCCGGCGCAGAAGAAAGGATCGAAGGAGAAAGTCCTGCTAAGATCGTGGAAGGACTGGCAGCCCTGAAAGCCCGGGATATCTTTGACAAGTCCTTAGGCTCCATGACGGAAGACTTCACTGTCATCGGGGCGGACACCGTGGTGGCCTACCAGGGCGAGATCCTGGGAAAACCGACTGACCAGGAGGAGGCCCTGGCCATGCTCTCCATGCTGGCAGACCGGACACATCAGGTCTACACCGGTGTCTGCCTCATCCAGATGAAAGGCGAAAAGAAATATACGCGCACGTTCCACGTCTGCACCCAGGTTACTTTCTACCCGGTGAGCAGAGAAGAGCTGCTCTCCTACATCCGGACTGGCGATCCCATGGACAAGGCAGGCTCCTACGGGATACAGGGGCCTTTTGCCGTTCATATAAAGGAGATACAGGGAGATTACAACAATGTGGTGGGACTTCCCATCGCAAAGCTGTACCATGAGCTGAGAGAGATGGAAGAGATATAAAAAGATGACACGCAAAAGCGTGTCATCTTTATTTTGCACATTAGTTATATTTACGTTTTCTTGCAGCTTCGGATTTCTTTTTGCGTCTTACGCTTGGTTTCTCGTAATGCTCTCTTTTCCGAATTTCCTGCTGAATACCAGCCTTTGCGCAGTTTCTTTTAAATCTGCGTAAAGCGCTGTCCAACGTCTCGTTTTCTTTAACGATTACATTTGACATAGTCTCACACCTAACCTCCCCTCCAGCCCTATATTGTGCATCATACGACTGTTCGGGTATATTTATTGCACTACATTAGATTATAGCACATTTTTCCTGGACGTCAATCATTTTTTTCGTTTTAGAGCTGGTTTTCCAGTACTTCTTTTGCTTTCTCCAGGGCTTCATCAATGCCAGCCGGGTTCTTGCCGCCTGCCTGAGCCATATTCGGGCGGCCGCCTCCGCCTCCGCCGACGCAGGATGCGATGGCCTTGATCAGGTTGCCTGCATGGGCTCCTGCTTTGACAGCTCCGTCTGTGGCTGTGGCCATCAGGTTTACTTTGCCGCCTGCATCAGAAGCGAGCACAACAACGCCTTCTCCCAGCTTCTCCTTCAGCTGATCGCCCAGGTCTCTGAGGCCGTTCATGTCAGCGCCTGGTGCCTTGGCTGCCAGGAACTTCATTCCCTTCACCTCTGTCACCTGGTCTGTCACATCTCCCATGGACTCTTTGGCCAGCTGGCTCTTCAGGCTCTCAACCTGGCTGTGGAGCTCTTTGTTTTCAGAGATCATGTGGGACAGTCTCTCCTCCACCTTGTCCGGTGTGGTCTTGAGGAGCTTTGCCGACCTTTCCAGCTTCTCTTCCAGCTCATCATAGTACCGGAGAAGCCCCTTGGATGTGAGGGCCTCGATCCTGCGCACGCCGGCAGCCACACCTGTCTCAGAAATGATCTTGAAGGCAGTAATGACACCCGTGTTATCCACATGGGTTCCGCCGCAGAACTCTTTGGAGAAATCGCCCATGCTCACAACCCGGACGATGTCGCCGTATTTCTCGCCAAAGAGGGCAGCCGCTCCTGTCTTCTTTGCCTCCTCGATGGGCATGTTCTCAGCCTTTACCGGCAGGCAGTTCATGATCTGCTGATTGACGATGTTTTCCACCTTTTTCAGCTCTTCCTTTGTCATGGCTGAGAAATGGGTAAAGTCAAAGCGGAGTCTGTATTCGTTGACAGAAGATCCCGCCTGCTCCACATGTGTTCCCAGCACCTGGCGGAGCGCCTGCTGAAGAAGGTGTGTTGCGCTGTGGTTCCTTGCGGAGAGCGCACGCTTCTCTTCATTGACTTCCAGGGAAACCTTGTCTCCCACTTTCAGCATACCGCTCACAACATGGCCTACATGGCCGATCTTTCCTCCCAGGAGCTTGATGGTGTCCTCCACCTGGAACACGCCGTCCTCTGTGCGGATCACGCCATTGTCCGCCTCCTGGCCGCCGCTTGTAGCGTAGAACGGAGTCTCATCTACAAACACGGTGCCTTTCTCGCCGTCAGAGAGTGCGTCCACGACTTCATCCTCTGTAGTGAGGACTGTGATCTTAGAGCTGTATGTTAAATGGTCATATCCCACAAATGTGCTGGTCACGGAAGGATCGATGGACTCGTACACGGTCACATCAGCGCCCATATAGTTTGTCTCGCCGAAGGTTCCCTTCGCCCGCTCTTTCTGGGCTTTCGCTGCCTTTTCAAATCCCTCTTCGTCAATGGAGAATCCCTTTTCTTCCAGGATCTCTCTTGTAAGATCCACAGGGAAGCCGTACGTGTCATAGAGACGGAAAGCCTCCTCGCCGGAGAGGACCGTGCTTCCGGACGCTTCCATCTGAGCCTGCAGGCCCTCCAGGATGGAAAGTCCCTGGTCGATCGTCTTGTTAAACTGCTCCTCTTCCTTTGTGATCACCTTGAAGATGAAATCTTTCTTCTCATCCAGCTCCGGATATCCGTCCTTGGATCCGTCTATAACGGTCTGGGCCAGCTCCACAAGGAATTCGCCCTGGATGCCGAGGAGACGGCCATGACGGCAGGCGCGGCGGAGAAGCCGGCGCAGCACATAGCCTCTTCCGCTGTTGGAGGGCATGATACCGTCGGAGATCATAAAGGTTACGGAACGGATATGGTCTGTGATGACACGGATGGAGACATCTGTGGCGTAATCCTTCTCATATTCTTTGCCTGCAAGGCGGCACACGTGCTCACGGAGAGCACGGATGGTGTCTATATCAAACATGGAGTCCACGTCCTGTACGATGCAGGCAAGACGCTCCAGTCCCATTCCTGTGTCAATATTTTTCTGCTCCAGCTCTGTATAGTGGCCCTGGCCGTCATTGTCAAACTGGGTAAATACATTATTCCAGATCTCCATATACCGGTCACATTCACAGCCTACTGTACAGTCCGGCTTTCCGCAGCCATACTTCTCGCCCCGGTCATAGTAGACTTCTGAGCAGGGACCGCAGGGTCCGCTTCCGTGCTCCCAGAAGTTATCTTCTTTGCCAAAACGGAAGATGCGCTCCTCGGGAATCCCGATCTGTTTGTTCCAGATCTCCCAGGCCTCATCGTCATCCACATACACAGAAGGGTACAGGCGGTCCGGGTCAAGACCTACCACTTCTGTTAAGAACTCCCATGTCCAGGCAATGGATTCTTTCTTAAAATAGTCTCCAAAGGAGAAATTGCCCAGCATCTCGAAGAATGTACCGTGGCGGGCCGTCTTTCCCACATTTTCAATATCGCCTGTGCGGATGCACTTCTGGCAGGTGGTCACTCTCTTTCTGGGCGGGATCTCCTGACCTGTGAAGTAAGGTTTCAGGGGCGCCATACCGGAATTGATCAGAAGAAGGCTTTTATCGTTGTGGGGCACAAGCGAGAAACTCTTCATCGCAAGGTGCTCCTTGCTCTCAAAAAATGTAAGGAACATTTTTCTTAATTCATTTACACCGTATTTTTGCATAGTTTCCTCCTAATTTTTCAAACTAACATCTAATTATAAAGAGAACCCCGGCGTTTGTCAACGCCGGGGCCTGTCAGACTTATGCCGCATGCGGCTGCTGTTCCGCTCTCATCTCTTATCCGTCTTATTTCAGCTCGATCTCTTCCAGTTCCTTGGGCGGCACCTGTTTGGAGGATGCCTTTACGAAATCCTGGATCTTCTTCTGCGCTTTTGCAACCGGGATATTGGTTCCTGCTCCGGCCACACATCCGCCCGGGCAGCCCATGCCTTCGATAAGGCAGCCGTTCATCCGCCCTGCCTTGGCCAGGGTCAGGATCTTCTTACAGTCAGCCAGTCCCTCCGCGTGCTCAATATGTACCTCCACGTCCGGATAGTAGGTATTGACACATTTTTTGATGGCGTCAGCCACGCCGCCTGCCACTGCGTAACCACGTCCTGCTCCGGTGGCGTTGTGGAAGGAGGACTCGGCAGCATACTGGCTGAGATCAATATCCTTTGCGTCAAACATGGCCTGAAGCTCCTCAAAAGTTACTACGAAATCCACATCACTGCGAACGCTTCTTCTCATGGCCTCCAGCTTCTTGGCCGCACAGGGGCCGATGAAGACCACTTTGGCATTCGGGTGCTCCTGTTTGATAGTCCTGGCTGTGGCCACCATGGGAGTCAGCTCCTGGGACACTTCATCGATCAGATCCGGGAAGAACTTCTTGGCCAGCATTGCCCAGGATGGGCAGCAGGATGTGAGAAGGAAGGGCAGCTCTCCTGTCGTCACCTTCTCCACATAGTGGTGGGCCTCCGCAATAGCTCCGATATCTGCGCCCAGCGCCACCTCATACACCTCTTTGAAGCCCAGTTCCATGAGAGCAGCCTTCAGGTTTCTCGGCGTGATGTTATCTCCAAACTGTCCATAGAATGCAGGCGCGATCTCGGCGATAATATGATCTCCTTCTTTCAGTGCTCTCGCCAGCTGGAAGATCTGTGACTTGTCGGAGATAGCGCCAAATGGACAGCTGACCATGCACATGCCGCAGGACACGCATTTATCGCTGTCGATGTAGGCCCGGCCCATCTTGTCGGACGTGATCGCACCCACGCCGCATGCCTTCTGGCAGGGACGCTCCTTCTTGGCGATGGCGTCGTAGGGACAGACGGATTTGCACTTGCCGCACTTGATACATTTGGACTGGTCAATATAGGATTTCCCCTTCACAAAGGAAATCGCTCCTTTGGGGCAGACTTCCATACAGGGGTGGGCCAGACATCCCTTACACATATTGCTGACCTCATATCCCTTCTCCTCACAGGCCTCACAGGCAGATGGGATAACCTGCATAAGCGGCGGCTCATAATATTTATCGGAGATATTACTGGCCTCCACACCTGCTGTCAGATGGACAGGTTTATTTTCCGGACGGAGCGACAGTCCCATGGCCAGCCGGAGTCTCTCCCGGACAATCGCCCTGGCTCTGTACACACTCTCCCTGTATTTTATTTTTGTGTCCTCGTTTACCATTTTGTACGGAATGGCTTCCATGTCATCGTTCAATGTCTCCGGGTTGGACTTAAATCCAAGCCTGGCAACCTCCTCGAATACTTTCCGGCGCAGTCTCCTCACCGTTGTATCCAATCCTCTCATCATAAAGCGGTCTCCTCCTGTAATAGAACTTGCCCCCTCAAAAAGGGTCATTTAACACTACCACTATAGCCAAATGTTAATTTTCTGTCAAGGAGACAGCGTGTATAAAATAAGAAACATTTTCCGTCCTATTTTTCAAACAGACGCTGGGCGTAGTAGACAGACTGCATGGCGTCTTTCCCATAGAAGTCCGCCCCGATCATATCCGCGTACTCCTGGTTCAGCACAGCGCCTCCAACCATCACTTTGCAGTCCGGTTTCTCCTTCCGGAGCTGGCGGATAGTCTCTTCCATGCTTCCCACAGTGGTGGTCATAAGGGCGGAGAGACCCACCAGACGCACATCCTCGTCCAGTGCGCGCCTGACAATATCCTCAGGCGGAACGTCTTTCCCCATATCGATCACATCGAAACTGTAATTTTCAAGGAGCACTTTCACAATATTCTTTCCAATATCATGGATATCTCCCTTGACTGTGGCCAGAATGATCTTCTCCTTCTTCTTTGCGGAGCTGCCGCTCTCCTCCAGTTTGTCTCTGAGCACAGCAAAGGCATTTTTAGCCGCATCCGCACTCATAAGAAGCTGGGGGAGAAAGACAGTGCCCTGCTCAAAGCCCTTCCCCACCTGGTCCAGCGCCGGGATCAGCTCACTGTCGATGATCTCCAGAGGCTCCCGCTCTTTTACCAGCTCTCTGGTGAGGGCGGAAGCGTCTTCTTTCAGCCCCTTCTCGATCGCATCTTTCAACGTGAGGGAGGATGCCACAGGTGAGGCACTCTGATCTGCCCGGGCATTCCCAAACTCCCGGATATAATCCTCGCAGTTGCTGTCATAGCCCATCAGAGCACAGTAGGCATAGTAGGATTTCCTCATCTCCTCTGATGCGGGATTGATGATCCCGGCTGTAAGGCCGCTCTGAAGAGCCATGGTATAGAAATGAGCGTTGATGGCCGGGCGGCAGGGAAGCCCGAAGGATATATTGGAGACACCCAGCACCGTGCGGACACCGTATCTCTCCCGCACAAGGCGGAGGGCCTCCAGAGTCGTTTTAGCCCCCTCCGGGTCAGAGCTGACCGTCATAGCCAGCACATCGATGACAATATCTTTCGGCAAGATTCCGTACTTGGCAGCCTCTGCTATGATCTTTCCGGCGATCTTCGCCCTCCCTTCGGCGTCTGCAGGAATCCCCGCCTCGTCCAGGGTCAGTCCCACCACCACGCCTCCGTACTTTTTCACAAGGGGAAAGACCTGGTCCATGGACTCCTGCTTGCCGTTGACGGAATTGATCATAGGTTTGCCGTTGTACATCCGCATGGCAGCTTCCATGGCAGAAGGCTCTACTGTGTCGATCTGCAGGGGAAGGCTTGTGATGCTCTGGAGTTCCCCGATCACTTCCTTCATCATGGCTGTCTCGTCAATATCCGGCAGTCCCACATTGACGTCAAGGATGTGGGCTCCCTGCTCTTGCTGTGCAACAGCCTCCTTCAGAATGTAATCCATGTCATGGTCTTTCAGCGCCTGCCGGAATTTCTTTTTCCCTGTGGGGTTGATGCGCTCCCCGATGATCACCGGTTTCTCACCCAGCACCACCGCTCTTCCGTAGGAGGAGACAATGGTATCTGTCTTCCTGGCAGGCAGCCCTGCTTCCATTCCCCTGCACAGGCCGGTCATCTGCCGGATGTGAGCCGGGGAAGTGCCACAGCAGCCGCCGATCGCGCAGGCCCCCATCTCCACGATCCGCCTCATGGAAGCGGCAAATTCCTCCGGGGCAACATCATACACGGTGCGGCCGTCTCTCTGTCTGGGCAGGCCTGCATTTGGCTTGACGATTACCGGCAGAGAGGTATACTTCATGATCTCCTCCAGGATGGGAAGCATCTGCTCCGGTCCCAGTCCGCAGTTGATGCCAAGAGCATCCACCCGGAGGCCTTCCAGCATGGCGACAGCAGCTGCCACATCTCCGCCTGTCAGGAGCTTCCCTTTCTCGTCAAAGATCATGGTGGCAAAGACCGGGAGGGAGGTGTTCTCTTTCGCCCCCAGCACAGCGGCTTTCATCTCATACATGTCGCTCATCGTCTCGATGTGGATGAGATCGGCACCGGCGGCCTCCCCGTACCTGGCGGCCTCCCCGAAAGCTGCCAGCGCGGTCTCAAAATCCAGATCTCCCAGAGGCTTTAAGAGTTTTCCTGTGGGACCTATATCCATGGCCACATAGACCTCCCTGTCATCGCGAACCCCAAGATAAGCCCCCTCCTTGGCGCTTACCACAGCTGCTGTGATGATATCCTCCAGATCATAGTCACCGCTGTGGAATTTGAGGGCGTTTGCGCCGAAGGTGTTGGTGAGGACAATGTCGCTGCCAGCCTCAAAATACTGCCTGTGTATGTCCACGATCTCCTCTGTGTGCTCCAGATTCCAGACTTCCGGCAGTTCTCCCGGGCGAAGCCCTTTCTCCTGCAGGAGCGTCCCCATGCCGCCGTCAAAAAAAAGCAGCTCTTTTCCTAGTCTTTCCAGTATCATCCTTCGTTCCTCCGATATATACAGTCTTTCTTTTCGCATGCCTCACACCCTTTCCTGTGGCAGGGCTCCTGCTCGGCAGATACTCCGATCACAGCTGTGACGGATTTTACCGGAGTCAGCATAGAGCTTTCCGTCATGGAAAGGCCGATCCTTTTTGGCGCCTCCAGCATGGACAGGATCTGCTCCTGGTGGGTGATGGAGAAATCACCGTAACCGGGACTGAATCTGGGCCGCAGGTATTTCCCCTCCCGCTCCAGCTCCCGGCCGATCTCTTCCTGTTCCCCGTCCAGATATTCCTCCAGCATGGCAGCTGCGCAGGCCTGGGTCACCACAGCACCTGCCATGTCAGTGAGGGACTGACGGCGCATGAGAAGATCCACCCCGACTCCCAGCGTCGCTCCAAGGACTACTGCCTGACAGCATCCTTTCATATTCCTGCACAGGCTTTTGCTGTGGATCTTCATCCCGCCTATATTGAGGGAATCCTCCCCCTCCGGATTCAGGTCAAAGATACGCCAGACGATCCTGGGAGAGGCGGCGGTTTTCAGCTCCTCAAAGGAGCGGGCCACCATGGCCAGCGTCGCCTCGTCCGCCTCCTGTCTCCCAAATCCCAGATAGCGGACCGCCTCCTTGGTTCTCGCGTCCATCATGCTCATGTTCTGTCCTTTCTGTTTTTGTCTTCTTGTGCGTCAGAATAAAGAAGCTGCCGCGCCAGATAAACAGGTGCGGCAGCTTAAAATCATCCTGTCATGCATTCTATAGTTCGTCGTAAAGCTTCTCGTATTCTCTTGCAGAATGGTTCCATGAGAAATCCTGCTCCATGGCTCTCTCAACAATCTTGTTCCAGTCTCTCTTGCGGTCGTAGAAGATCTGCTCCGCATAGCGGACGGTGGCCATCATCTCGTGGGCATTGTAATTGCTGAAGCTGAAGCCGGTTCCGGTCTTCTCGTACTCATTGTAAGGCTCCACCGTATCCTTCAGACCGCCGGTCTCACGGACGATGGGCAGGGTGCCGTAGCGCAGGCTCATAAGCTGGCTCAGGCCGCAGGGCTCAAAGAGAGACGGCATGAGGAAGGCGTCGCAGGACGCGTAGATCTTGTGGGACATAGGCTCTGAATAGTAAATGTTGGCAGAAACTTTTCCCGGATACTTCCACGCATAGTGACGGAACATATTTTCGTATTTTGCCTCCCCGGTTCCCAGAGCCACGATCTGGATGGCATCCTGACAGAGCTCATCCAGCACGCAGTCGATCAGGTCGAATCCTTTCTGATCTGTCAGCCTGGAGACAATACCGATCATCATCACATGATTGTCCCGCTCGAGATTCAGCTCTTCCTGGAGAGCGACCTTGTTCTTTACCTTTTCTTTCCTGAAATTCTTGACAGAGTAATTGCGGGCAATATGTTTGTCCGTCTCCGGATTGTAGTCGTCATAGTCAATACCGTTCACAATACCGGACAGGCTGCCTGCGCGGGCGTTCATAAGTCCATCCAGTTTTTCCCCGTAGAACGGTGTCTTGATCTCCTCGGCATATGTACTGCTGACAGTTGTAATGCGGTCAGCATACACGATACCTCCCTTCAGGTAATTGGCGTCCTTGTATGCTTCCAGCTTGTCCGGCACAAAATAGTAGGAAGGAAGGCCTGTAATATCCTGCACTCTCTTTGTATCCCAGGTGCCCTGGAATTTCAGGTTGTGGATGGTCATGATGGTCTTGATCCCACGGTAGTACTCGTTTCCGTAGCGGAAATTATCAAGAAAGATGGGGATCAGTCCGGTCTGCCAGTCATGGCAGTGGATGATATCCGGGCGGAAACCGATCACCGGAAGCGCGCTCAGCACAGCCTTGGAGAAAAAGGCAAATTTCTCAATATCCGCATACATGTCGCCGTAGGGCGCCCACCCGCTGAAATAATACTCATTATCTATAAAATAGAATGTAATTCCCTCGTACTGCAGCTCGAGAATTCCCACGTACTCTGTACGCCAGTTCAGATCCATGTAAAAATGTGTCCTGTACTGCAGCTGATTTCTCCACTCTTCTTTCATACAGAGATATTTCGGCAGCATGACACGGACATCATATTTTTCTTTGTCAAAATATTTCGGCAGAGATCCAACTACGTCTGCCAGTCCGCCTGTCTTGATAAAAGGCACGGCCTCGGACGCTGCAAAAAGTATTTGTTTCATGATATTTTCCTCCCATCCTTACGGTATATAGGTATATATAGTTATTATACCGTATTTTTATTCAGATGAAAAGGGTTATCTGTTTTTATATTCCAGGCGCAGTGTATCTGCGATCAGCGCGATAAACTCGGAGTTTGTGGGCTTTCCCTTGCCATTGCTCACCGTGTATCCGAACAGTTCATCCAGAGTGTCCAGCTTTCCTCTGCTCCAGGCCACCTCGATGGCATGCCGTATAGCCCTCTCCACCCGGCTGGCCGTTGTCTGGTGATGCTTGGCCACTGTGGGATAGAGAACTTTCGTCACGGCGTTCAGCACATCCATATCTTCCACTGCCATCATAATGGCGTCCCTCAGATAGTGATACCCCTTGATATGGGCGGGAATGCCGATCTCGTGGATCATGTCCGTCACCCTTGTCTCCAGGTTGGCCTCCTCCTGCTCCGGACTTTGGGCAGCAGCATCCAGGCCGTGGATATAGCTCGTCCTCCCCTTCTGGGTGACCTGCTTGATCCGCTCCAGGATCACCTCATTCTTAAAAGGCTTCATAACATAGTACATGGCCCCTTTGTTGAAAGCGTCCTCTGTAATCCGCTCCTGGCCCACAGCTGTGACTATGATAAAATACGGGCGTTTTTTCAAAGTTTTGTCATGGTTGACGGCGTCCATCACGCCAAGTCCGTCCATTTTAGGCATGATCAGATCAAGAAGGACAACATCCGGCTCTTTTTCCCGGATCACCCGGCACATATCCTCACCGTTGTCCGCCTTCCCCACAAGGCTCAGGTCTTTATCGCTGCTGACGATTTCGCCAAGCAGCTCCAGAATTCTCTCGTTGTCGTCGGCGATTGCTACACGAATCTCTCCCATTCCATAAATCCTCCTATCTATTCTTGAAAAACTGTCAAGGAAAATTATAGAATTACAAAAATGCGAAATCAAGGATTTAGGGTCGGAAGATCTCGACACCTTCCCACTATTTTCTTAACTTTCGATATGTTTCAACATGTCCTGGATAAAGATGCCGTATCCCTCCTCCGGGCTGTTCACAAACACGTGGGTCACCGCTCCGATCAGCTTCCCGTTCTGGATAATGGGACTGCCGCTCATTCCCTGGACGATCCCTCCTGTGAGCTCCAGCAGCTTTTCATCTGTCACTTCCAGCATGATCTTTTTGTTCGCTTCCTGGGCATTCCTGTCAACTTTTGTAATACGGATCTTGTAATCTTCCACCGTGCCGCTGACCGCACAGCGAATGACGGCCTCCCCCTCTTGTATCTCACTTTCGTCGCCGGCTGGTTCCAGAGGCCGGGTGTCTGTGAAGAGGGTATCCACTCTGTCCAGCGTACCGTAAATGCCGTCCTCTGTGTTCTCATTAATACTTCCAAGAATATTGTAATTGTTGTAGATGATCACGCCTTCCATGCCTCCCGGGGTCCCGTCTTTTCCCTTCTTAATATCCTTGATGCTGGTGGTGTAGAGAAGACCGTCGGAGGCGTCCAGAAGCTGGCCGGTATCTGTATCCCTGATGCCGTGCCCCAGCGCCCCGAACTGGCTGTCCGCATTCAGGAAAGTGACTGTGCCAAGTCCCTGGGCATTATCCCGCACCCAGATCCCCAGCTTGTACTCATCCCTGCCGCAGCGGACCGCCTTCATGCGGATGGCGATTTCCTGCTCATCCCGGCGCACTTTCAGCACCACTTCCTCTTTGTCCAATGCGGCCACTGCCTCCACCAGCTGGAATTTGTTCGAGATCTTCTCATCGTCGAGGCCAATGATATAGTCTCCCTCCTGTACCAGATCTGCAGCCGGCTCATACTCCTGTCCATCCTCCCCCTCGATCTTCTCTGTCCCCAGCACCAGCGCTCCCTCTGTCTCCAGATAGATCCCCACAGGCATACCTCCGGGGATCAAAAGCTCATCGGAAGTGTCCGCATTTACTTCTTTTTCCAGACTGGCCCTGCTCTCCTCGATCAGGTACCAGCTTCCTCCCACCGAAATGGTGAACACAAGGATCATGATCAAAATTCGTCTGTACCAATATCTTCGCATACTATCGTCTCCATACTGCCGCCCCTCATGTGGAGGCGTTTTATCGTTAGTATGCGAAGGAGGAAAACTTTTACACTGGTAATAAATGGCTGTCAGTTCTCCCTGAGGATCTCCTCCGCGATCCGGATCTTTTTCACGCACCGGTCCATGGCTGCTTTTTCTATATATCTGTGGGCATCCGGCTCGCTCATCTTCCGTTGGTCCACGAGAAGCCATTTGGCCCGGTCAATGGTCTGCTGTTCCTGCATCCGCTCCTTCATCCTGCGCATCTCTTTCTCCAGTTTTCTGATCTTCATCTGGACCGCGCTCAGCATTTTGACGGATGTGTAAAGGCTCTGCCGCGTGGTGGGCCTTGCCAGGGTGACGATGCCGTAGTCCTCCACCTGGGAGGACACCTGCTCGTACATCTCTGCCTTGACCAGAAGCAGGATCCCTGTCTCATGCTGCTCTGCTATGTCAACGGCTGCCTGTATGCCGAAATCATCTTTCAGCGGTGTGTTGATGATGAGGATATCGTAAGTTTGGCTGACCAGCATCCGTTTTGCATCCCCCATGGTGGACACGTAAGAGATATCTCTGTACTGAGGGCCGGGGAGCACATCCTTCACCACGGAAGCCATCTTGTCTGACGCAGAAGCCACCAGTACGCGGTATGCCGCTTTTTCTGCTGTCATGTTCTTCCCACTCCTTTATCTTTGTCCATATATCTGTCAGTGTGTCTCAGGCGGGTTCTTGTAGGCAGCCAGATAGCTTTCCGGCAGCACCCGTTTCACGAGGGTGCCTGCAGCTGCCGCGTCCCAGGCCTCCCCCCGGCTCTCTGGCAGTTTTTTCAGCTGGTCTGTCACATCGTGGTCTGCTGTGTACAGATTGACATTGGCCGGTTTCTGAAGAGGCAGCTTTCTCTCAATGCCGTCCATGCCGGCGTAGATCAGAAGGGCAAAGGCGAGATAAGGATTGGCTGTGGGATCGGGGGAGCGAAGCTCAATCCTCTTCTTCCCGCTCTTCACGGCCGGGATGCGGATCAGCTGGGAGCGGTTTTCCGGGGACCAGGTCACATATTTGGGCGCTTTCTTCTCCCCCAGCCTCCGGTAGGAGTCCTCTGAAGGATTCAGGAACAGGGTGATCTCACGTATATGCTCCAGGATGCCTGTCATAAACTGTCCATTGCAGTCCGATCCATCCTCGCATCTCACTGACATATTGATATGCATGCCGTTGCCCGCATATTCCTTGATAGGTTTCGGGGAGAAGTCGGCGTACAGTCCGTTGCCCATGGCGGCTGTACTCACCACCCATTTAAAGGAAGCCGTATTGTCTGCGGCAGTGAGGGGATCGCTGTACTGGAAATCGATCTCGTTCTGCCCCGGCCCTTCCTCGTGGTGGGAGGCCTCCGGCTCGATGCCCATGTCGATGAGAGTAAAGCAGATCTCCCGGCGGATATTCTCCCCTTTGTCCTCCGGGGCCACATCCATGTAACCGGCTCTGTCAAAGGGGATCTTTGTGGCATTCCCATTCTCATCCGTCTGGAAAAGGTAGAATTCCACCTCCGTTCCAAAATCGATCTTCAGCCCCTTCTCCTTTGCTTTTTCCACGGCTTTCTTTAATATATAACGGCTGTCCTTCTCGTACAGGGTTCCATCCGGGTAACGGATGTCGCAGTACATCCTGGCCACCCTGCCTGTGGAAGGCCGCCACGGAAGAATAGAAAAGGTGGACGGGTCCGGGTGGAGAAAGAGGTCGCTCTTCACTTCACCGCCAAAGCCTGCCACAGCGGAGGCGTCAAAAGAGATCCCCTCCTTAAAGGCCCGCTCCAGCTGACCGGACATGATAGAAATATTTTTCTGCACGCCAAAGGCGTCAAAAAAGGCAAGCCGGATAAATTTCACATCCTCCTCATCCACGAATGTCATAACCTTTTCGTACTGATACATATCCATATTCAATCCTCCTTTTATATCTGCATATGATAAAAAGGCGCCTTCTGAAAGAGAAAGATACGCATACGCGAGAACTTTCTCTACCTTCAGATGAACGCCTTTGCCCATATTCTCTGTCTCTCATATTTCTTCTGACACAGGATATGCATTTTCACCTGCACACTATGTCATTACAGTAAAAAATATAGCGGATTTCCTTTTCCATGTCAACTTTTGAGGGGACGTCCTTGTGGATTGTACGGAAATAAATACAAGAAAACATTTGACAAATCATTCCCCCGGCAGTATAGTTACAGGCAAAGAACGGCAACGGTGTCGCAGAAATTACCCCTTTTTTTCTGCGCGCCGTTTTTTCTTTTACTTTTTGTATGCGGCAATGGAGTCGCTTCTTTCGCCCCGGGGATGGCCACACTGGGACGAAGGAGTCTCCATTGCCGTTTTTTTAATTCTAATTAAAATGAAAAGGAGTCAGAGAGTCATGAGTACAGCAGCAGAAAAATTTGGTTCAATGGTTTTTGATGAGTCTGTCATGAAGGAACGCCTTCCAAAGGAGACCTTCAAGCAGCTTCAGCGTACAATGAAAGACGGAAGGAGCCTGGACATAAATATTGCCAACGTAGTCGCCAACGCCATGAAAGACTGGGCGATTGAAAAGGGAGTCACACACTACACCCACTGGTTCCAGCCCATGACAGGCATAACAGCCGAAAAGCACGACAGCTTCATCAGCCCGGATGTGGACGGAAAAGTCATCATGGAATTTTCCGGCAAAGAGCTGGTGCAGGGTGAACCGGACGCCTCCTCCTTCCCGTCGGGAGGACTTCGGGCCACCTTTGAGGCCAGAGGATACACAGCCTGGGACCCCACAGCCTACGCCTTCATCAAGAACGGTGTCCTGTGCATTCCCACGGCCTTCTGCTCCTACAGCGGCCACGCGCTCGACAAGAAAACGCCTCTTTTGCGGAGCATGCAGGCCATCAACCGCCAGGCTCTCCGGGTTGTGCATCTCTTCGGAAATGAGGATGTGAAATCCGTAAAGACAACGGTAGGCCCGGAGCAGGAATATTTCCTGGTAGATAAAAAGTATTATGAGGAAAGAAAAGACCTGATCTACACCGGTAGAACGCTGTTCGGCGCACCGGCGCCCAAGGGGCAGGAACTGGAGGACCACTACTTCGGCACCATCAAATCCCGCGTCCAGGCATATATGAAGGAACTCAATGAAGAACTCTGGAAGCTGGGAATCCTGGCCAAGACAGAGCACAACGAGGTGGCTCCCGCACAGCACGAGCTGGCGCCCATCTTCACCACTACCAACATTGCCACAGACCACAACCAGCTGATGATGGAGCTGATGCAGCGGATCGCCAAGAAGCACGACCTTGTCTGCCTTCTCCACGAGAAGCCCTTTGAGGGCATCAACGGAAGCGGCAAGCACAACAACTGGTCTATCTCCACGGACACCGGCATCAATCTCCTTGAGCCCGGCGACACGCCCTCCGAGAACGCTCAGTTCCTCCTCTTCCTCTGCGCGGTCATCAAGGCTGTAGATGAGTACCAGGATCTCCTGCGCCTGTCCGCCGCTTCAGCCGGAAACGACCACAGACTCGGGGCAAACGAGGCGCCGCCGGCAGTGATCTCCATGTTCCTTGGCGATGAGCTGACCGAAATCCTCAAGGCCATTGAAAACGAAGAGTCCTACGACGGAAAGGAAAAAGAGCTGATGCGTGTCGGCGTACACGTTCTTCCCAAGTTCCCCAAGGACTCCACAGACCGGAACAGGACATCACCCTTTGCCTTTACCGGAAATAAATTTGAGTTCCGTATGCTGGGCTCCTCCGCTTCCATCTCAGGCCCCAACGTGATCCTGAACACGGCGGTGGCAGAAGAGCTGAAGCAGTTCGCCGACATCCTGGAGAGCGCGGACGATTTCGAGACCGCCCTCCACGACCTGATACGGGATACGATCCGGGACCACAAGCGGATCATCTTCAACGGAAACGGCTACGACGACGCATGGCTTGAGGAGGCCGAAAAGAGAGGTCTTCTGAACCTGCGCACCACGCCGGATGCACTGCCCTGCTTCCTCCACGAGAAAAACGTGAAGCTGTTCACCTCCCACAAGGTGTTCAGCGAGGAAGAAATGCAGTCCCGCTATGAGATCATGATGGAAAATTACGTGAAGGTGCTGCACATCGAGGCCCTGACCATGGCCGAGATGGCTGAGCGGGATATCCTCCCGGCAGTCAGTGGATACGCACACTCACTCACGGATACTGTACTCGCAAAGCGCTCTCTCGGAGCTGAGATCGACACATCCTATGAATACAGCACAGTCAAGAAGATCTCCTCTCTCACTGCTTCCGCCTACGAGAAGCTGGAGACATTGAAGAGGGTTGTCAGCGAGGCAGGAACCATTTCCGATTTCGAGAAGGAGGCCTTCTACTACAGAGATATGGTCATCCCGGCCATGGACGCCCTCCGCGGCGACATGGACCTGCTGGAGACCATGACAGACACATCTGTATGGCCATTCCCGACTTACGGAAAGCTGCTCTTTGGCATCATCTAGGCAGAGCGCCTGATTTATAAAAATCAAATCCCGGAGGTAACATCTATGTGTTCAATCATGGGGTACTGTTCACCCAGTGCCGATCACGATCTATTCAAGGAGGGATTTGACCGCACCATCTCGAGAGGACCGGACGACAGCCGGATCATCGATACCGGCTTCGGCCTTCTCGGTTTTCACAGACTTGCGATCATGGGACTTACAGGAGAAGGGATGCAGCCCTTCTCCCTTTGCGGTCATACCCTTGTATGCAACGGAGAAATATATGGCTTCAGAAAAATGAAAAAAAAGCTGGAGGAGAAAGGCTATAGCTTTAAGAGTGACAGCGACTGCGAAATCCTTCTCCCCCTCTACAAGGAATACGGGACAGACATGTTTGGCATGCTGGATGCAGAGTACGCTCTCATCCTCTTTGACGGCGACACGAGATCATACATAGCGGCAAGGGACCCCATCGGGATCCGCCCTCTCTACTATGGCTATGACAAAGACGGCGCCGCTATTTTCGCAAGCGAGGCCAAGAACCTGGTGGGACTGACCGATAAGATCATGCCCTTCCCGCCCGGACATTACTATAAGGACGGCGAATTCATCTGCTACCGCGATATCACTGCGGTTTCCTCTGTCTGTACGGATGACACGGAGGAGGTCTGCAGGAACATCCACGACAAGCTGGTGGAAGGCATCCGCAAGAGACTGGACGCGGACGCTCCCCTTGGCTTCCTCTTAAGCGGAGGCCTGGACTCCTCTCTCGTGTGCACTGTGTCAGCCCGCATCCTTGGCCGCCCCATCCGCACTTTTGCCATCGGCATGAGCGAGGACGCCATTGACTTAAAGTACGCAAAGGAAGTGGCGGACTATATCGGCAGCGACCATACAGAGGTCATCATCACAAAGGAGGATGTGCTTCATGCCCTGCCGGATGTCATCAAAGCTCTCGGCACATTTGACATCACTACCATCCGCGCTTCCATGGGCATGTACCTTCTCTGCAGGGCCATCCACGAGAAGACAGATGTGCGGGTCCTCATGACCGGAGAGATCTCAGACGAGCTCTTCGGCTACAAATATACAGACTTCGCCCCCTCACCGGAGGCCTTCCAGAAGGAGTCTGTCAAGAGAGTCCACGAGCTCCACATGTACGATGTGCTCCGGGCTGACCGGTGTATCAGCGTGAACTCCATGGAGGCACGTGTTCCCTTCGGCGACCTGGATTTTGTCTCCTACGTCATGAGCGTGGATCCATCTAAGAAGATGAACATCTATAACAAAGGAAAATATCTTCTCCGCCATGCCTTTGAGGGCGACTATCTCCCCCACGACATCCTGATGCGTGAGAAGGCCGCCTTCTCCGACGCAGTGGGCCACTCCATGGTGGACTATCTGAAGGAATACGCAGAGGGCTGCTATTTCGATGAAGAATTTGAAGAAAAACGGAAACAATATTCACATGCAGCTCCCTTCACAAAGGAGTCCCTCCTGTACCGGGAGATTTTTGAGAAATACTATCCCGGACAGTCTGAGATGATCACGGACTTCTGGATGCCCAACAAGGAGTGGGAGGGCTGCGATGTGGATGATCCTTCCGCAAGAGTACTCTCCAACTACGGAGCAAGCGGCGTTTAGACAAAAGCGCCGCAATACGAAAGGAGTTTTCTTATGAACCAGGAAAATCAAAATTTATATCAGAGCAGTTTTGAGCACGATGCCTGCGGCATCGGAGCTGTTGTCAGTATAGACGGCATCCAGGAGTACAAGATCCTGGATGACGCCCTTACGATCGTAGAAAAACTGGAACACCGCGCAGGCAAAGACGCTACTGGACAGGTTGGTGACGGAGTGGGGATCCTGACGCAGATTTCCCACTCCTTTTTTTCCAAAGCCGCCGCACAGGCAGGCATTTCCCTGGGAGATGAGAGGGATTATGGCGTAGGCATGTTCTTCTTCCCCCAGGACACACTGAAGCGGAATTTTTCCCGGAAAATGTTTGAGGTCATTCTGGAAAAAAGCGGCCTTAGACTGCTTGGCTGGAGAAAGGTGCCGGTCCACCCGGAGATACTGGGAGACTACGCCAGAGAGCGCATGCCCTACATCATGCAGTGCTTTGTGGAGAGGCCGGCGGACTGCCCGAAGGGCATCGACTTTGACCGCCGTCTCTACATCGCCAGAAGAGAGTTCGAGCAGAGCTGCGAGGACACCTACGTGGCCTCCCTCTCCTCCCGCACCATCGTGTACAAGGGCATGTTCCTTGTGGGACAGCTCCGCCGGTTCTACGACGACCTGCAGGATACGGACTATCGCACGGCCATCGCCATGGTCCACTCCCGCTTCTCCACCAACACGACACCCAGCTGGGAGAGGGCTCACCCCAACCGCCTGATCCTCCACAACGGGGAGATCAACACCATCCGGGGCAACGCGGACCGCATGCTGGCCAGGGAGGAGACCATGCACTCTTCTGTCATCTCAGACGACATCGACAAGGTACTCCCGGTCATCGGCAGCAGCGGCTCTGACTCCGCCATGCTGGACAACACCCTGGAGTTCCTCTACATGAACGGTATGGACCTTCCCCTGGCCGTCATGATCACCATCCCGGAGCCCTGGAGGCATGACCGGTACATGGATGAGAAGAAAAAAGATTTCTACCACTACTACGCCACCATGATGGAGCCCTGGGACGGCCCTGCGGCCATCCTCTTCTCAGACGGAGATATCCTGGGCGCTGTGCTGGACCGGAACGGACTTCGTCCCTCCAGGTACTACATCACAGACGACCGGCACCTCATCCTCTCCTCCGAGGTGGGCGTGCTGGATCTCCCGGCGGAGCACGTGGTGGAGAAATCCAGGCTGCAGCCGGGAAAGATCCTCCTCGTGGACACGAAGAAGAAAAAGCTTATCTCTGACGAGGAGTGCAAGGAGTACTACTCCACCCGCCAGCCCTACGGCGAATGGCTGGACCTGAACCTGCTCTACTTAAAGGACATCCCGGTCCCGGGCGGGAAGGTGCCGGTCCACAGCCAGGTGAGAAGGGACCAGCTCTACAAGGTCTTCGGCTACACCTACGAGGACGTGAAGGATGTGCTCCTTCCCATGGCGACAAACGGGTCCGAGGCCACAGCCTCCATGGGGACCGACATTCCCCTGGCTGTGCTGTCGGAGAAGCATCCGCCTCTCTCCCACTATTTTAAACAGCTCTTTGCTCAGGTGACCAACCCGCCTATCGACTCTCTCCGGGAGGAGATCGTCACAGACACCACGGTGTACATCGGCTCAGACGGAAACCTGCTGGAGGAGGCGAGCGGCAACTGTACTGTGCTGGAGGTGAAGAACCCCATCCTCACCGGTGTGGACATGATGAAGATCAAGTCCCTGGACCGCCCGGGCTTTAAAAGCGCCGTGGTCTCCCTTCTCTATTTCAAGAACACCTCTCTTGAGAAGGCGCTGGACCAGCTCTTTGTCAGCTGCGACCGGGCCTACACGAAGGGATCCAACATCATCATCCTCTCTGACCGGGGCGTGGATGAGAACCATGTGGCCATCCCCTCCCTCCTGGCTGTCTCCGCCATGGAGCAGCACCTGATCCGGACAAAGAAGAGGACCGCTGTCTCCATCATCCTGGAGAGCGGCGAGCCCAGGGACGTGCACCAGTTCGCCGCCATCCTTGGCTACGGCGCCCGGGCTGTCAATCCCTATCTGGCTCACGAGTGCATCTCCGAGCTCATAGACAGGGGTATCCTGGATAAGGACTACCACACAGCCATCCACGACTACAACGAGGCTGTGCTCCACGGTATCGTAAAGATCGCGGCCAAGATGGGTATTTCCACCCTCCAGTCCTATCAGTCTGCCCAGATCTTCGAGGCTGTGGGCATCAGCAGGGAGGTCATAGACAAGTATTTTACCAACACAGTCAGCCGGGTGGGCGGCATCGGCATGAAGGATATCAATGACGACGTGATCGCCCGCCACAACAAGGCCTTCGACCCACTGGACCTGGGCGTGGACACTACCCTGGACAGCACCGGCTTCCACCGGCTTCGGAGCGGCGGGGACAAGGAGGACCACCTCTACAATCCGGCCACCATCATCGCCCTCCAGCAGGCCACACAGAACGGCGACTATGAGAGATTTAAGGAATATACAGCCATGGTGGACGACGAGACCCGTCCCCACACCCTGCGGGGGCTCCTCTCCTTCCAGTTCCCGGAGGACGGGGGCATCCCCATCGACGAGGTGGAGCCCGCCTCTGAGATCGTCAAGCACTTTAAGACAGGGGCCATGTCCTACGGCTCCATCTCTGAGGAGGCCCACGAGTGTATGGCTATCGCTATGAACCGTCTGGGAGGCAAATCCAACTCAGGCGAGGGCGGCGAGAAGCCGGAGCGCCTGGGCACAGAGAAGAACAGCGCCATCAAGCAGGTGGCCTCCGGCCGGTTTGGCGTCACCAGCGAGTATCTGGTGAGCGCAAAGGAGATCCAGATCAAGATGGCCCAGGGCGCAAAGCCCGGCGAGGGCGGACACCTGCCCGGGAAAAAGGTATACCCCTGGATCGCGAAGACACGCTACTCCACCCCCGGTGTATCCCTCATCTCCCCTCCGCCTCACCACGACATCTACTCCATCGAGGACCTGGCGCAGCTCATCTACGACCTGAAGAACGCCAACAGGAAGGCCCGGATCGCGGTGAAGCTTGTGTCCGAGGCGGGTGTCGGGACCATCGCCTCAGGCGTGGCCAAGGCGGGCGCCCAGGTGGTGCTCATCTCCGGCTACGACGGAGGAACAGGAGCCGCGCCCCAGAGCTCTATCCATCACGCGGGGCTTCCCTGGGAGCTGGGCCTTGCTGAGACACACCAGACGCTGATACAGAACCACCTGAGGAGCCGTGTGGTCATCGAGACGGACGGCAAGCTCATGAGCGGCCGGGATGTGGCCATCGCCGCCCTGCTGGGAGCTGAGGAGTTCGGCTTTGCCACTGCTCCCCTTGTGACCATGGGCTGCATGATGATGCGGGTCTGCAACCTGGACACCTGCCCTGTGGGCGTTGCCACCCAGAATGAAGCCTTACGCAAGCGCTTTAAGGGCAAACCGGAGTACGTCATGAACTTCATGCTCTTCATGGCCCAGGAGCTGCGGGAGATCATGGCAAAGCTTGGCTTCCGCACACTCTCCGAGATGGTGGGACACACGGAATGCCTGAAGGTTCGTGAGAACTGCAGTATCCCTAGGGCGAAAAAGGTAGACCTCTCAAGGATCCTCTGCTCCGCACCGGAGGGCAGCGCGGTCCACTTCAACCCGGAAGATGTATTTGACTTTGAGCTGGAGAAGACCGTGGACGAGGCCATTCTCCTGCCCCGCTTTGAAAAGGCTCTGAAGACCGGCAGGAAGCACAGCGAGAGCATCCGCGTGAACAGCGTGAACCGCTCTGTGGGAACCATCCTGGGATCCGAGATCACGGCTACCTTCAAGGATACGCTCAAGGATGACACATTCAAGGTACACTGCACCGGAGGCGGCGGACAGTCCTTCGGCGCCTTTATCCCCAAGGGTCTGACCATGACGCTGGAGGGGGACGCCAACGACTACTTTGGCAAGGGCCTGTCCGGCGGCAAGCTGATCGTGTATCCGTCCAGGCGCAGCACCTTTAAGGCCTCCGAGAATATCATCATAGGAAATGTAGCTCTCTACGGCGCCACATCAGGAAAGGCCTATGTCTGCGGCGTGGCCGGCGAGCGCTTCTGCGTCCGCAACTCCGGCGCCACAGCGGTGGCCGAGGGCTGCGGCGACCACGGGCTGGAGTACATGACAGGAGGCTGCGCGGTCATCCTTGGAAAGACCGGCAAAAACTTTGCCGCGGGCATGAGCGGCGGCACAGCCTACGTGCTGGATATGGATCATCAGCTCTACAAAAAGCTGAACAAGGATATGGTGACCATGTCTGAGGTGACAGAAAAGCACGACATCGCCGAGCTGAAAAATATACTGAAGGACTACGAGAAGGAGACCTCTTCCGCTCTGGCAAAGGATATCCTTGAGCATTTCGGAGACTACCTGCCGGGATTTAAAAAGATCCTTCCCAATGATTACCAGCGCATGCTCCACGCCATCAGCAAGTACGAGGAGAAGGGTCTCTCCCACGAAGACGCGGCGCTGGAAGCATTTTACGAGATCCAGAAATAGTCCAAAGGAGGAAGACTGACTATGGGAAAACCAACTGGTTTTTTAGAATATAAAAGAATGGATAATTCGTCCTGTGCTCCGGAGGAGCGCATCAGGAATTTCAATGAATTTCACCCCCCTCTTTCCCCTGAGGAAAGAAGGCTCCAGGGGGCCCGATGCATGAACTGCGGCGTCCCCTTCTGCCAGTCTGCACTGCAGCTGAAGGGCATGGTGACAGGCTGCCCGCTCCACAATCTGATCCCGGAGTGGAACGACGAGGTGTTCCACGGCAACTACTCCCAGGCCCTCTCCCGCCTGCGCAAGACCAGCAGCTTCCCGGAATTTACCGGGAGAGTCTGCCCGGCTCTGTGCGAAAAGGCCTGTGTGTGCGGCATGAACGACGATCCGGTCACCATCCGCGACAATGAGCTCTTCATTATAGAGACAGGATTTGCTGAGGGAAATATGAAGCCCCGCATCCCGGCGGTGCGCACGGATAAAAAGGTGGCCGTGGTTGGGTCCGGTCCTGCCGGCCTGGCAGCCGCCGACCAGCTGGGCCAGAGAGGCCATCATGTGACTGTCTTTGAGAGGGAGGACCGTGTGGGAGGGCTCCTCATGTACGGCATCCCCAACATGAAGCTGGACAAATCCATCGTGCAGCGCCGGGTGGATCTTATGACTGCGGAGGGCATAGAATTCGTGACCGGAGCCAACATCGGCGCCGACATCCCGGCACAGAAGCTGCTGGAGGAGTACGACGCTGTGGTCCTGTGCTGCGGCTCCAAGAGAGCCAGGGACCTAAACGGTGAAGGCCGTCAGGCGGAGGGCATCTACTTTGCTGTGGACTTCCTCACAAGGGCCACAAAGCACCTGCTGGACGGCACTCCCTGGGTGTCTGCAAAGGGCAAAAAGGTCATCATCGTGGGCGGTGGAGACACCGGCAACGACTGCGTGGGAACCTGCATCCGCCAGGGCTGCGCCTCTGTCACACAGATCGAGATGATGCCCAAGGCCCCGGATGAGCGCACCCCATCCAATCCCTGGCCGGAGTGGCCCAAAGTCTGCAAGACCGATTACGGGCAGGAGGAGGCCATCTACTGCTTTGGCCACGATCCCCGGATCTACGAGACGACCATCAAGGAGTTCCTGACAGACGACAAAAACCAGCTCACAGGAGTGAAAACTGTGAAGCTCGCCTTCAAGGACGGAAAAATGACAGAGATTGAGGGAAGCGAAGAGATACTGGAGGCAGACCTGCTCCTCATCGCGGCAGGCTTTACCGGATGTGAGTCCTACGTGTCAGACGCCTTCCAGCTTGACCTCACACCCAGAGGCGTGGCCGCCACTGCCCCCTCCTCCTACAGGACAAACACCGAAAAGGTATTTGCCGCAGGCGACATGCACAGAGGCCAGTCCCTTGTGGTCTGGGCCATTGCCGAAGGCCGGGAATGCGCCAGAGAAGTGGATGAATATCTGATGGGATATACGAATATGTAAGAGAAGTGTCAAAGATGTATTGCCTGTCGGCTCAAAACCGATATGGCAGCTCTTAAAGAAAAGTGTTAGTTGTGTCTTGAATGACGCAGACGCCCACCTTGCTTTGCCGAGCGGATGGGCGTTTTCCTTTTTCTGGATACTGTTTTATTTCCCGCTGCGGGCCAGCTCTCTCATCTCCCTTGCATTCTCAAGGACAGTATCCGTGATCTTTGCGCCTCCCAGTATCCTTGCCAGCTCCTCCACCGACTCTTCGTTGGAGAGCTGGCGGATATCTGTGTGGGTCTTTCCCTCATCCACTGTCTTCTCGATCAGATAGTGGGCATCCGCCTGGGCGGCGATCTGAGCCAGATGGGTGATGCAGATGACCTGATGGGTTCTTCCGATGACAGCCATCTTCTCGGATACTTTCTGGGCCGTTCTGCCGCTGATCCCCACATCGATCTCATCGAAGATCAGGGTGGGGATCTCATCTTTATCTGCCATCACAGTCTTGATGGCCAGCATGATCCTGGACAGCTCACCGCCGGAAGCGACTTCAGCCAGCGGCTTCAGGGGTTCACCGGGGTTCATGGAGATCATGTAGGAGATGTCATCCTTTCCGTTTGCCGTGTACTCCGGCAGACTGGAAAAATCAATCTGGAACCGCACATCCGCAAAATTCAGATCCTTAAGTCCCTCTGTGATCTTCTCGGAAAAGAGAAGGCTCTGCTCCTTTCTGAGTCTTGTCAGTACTGTTGTGTTCTTCTCCAGATGCTTGAGAGCACGCTCATATTTCTCCTTCAGTTCCTCAAGATAGCGGTCATAATCATTCAGGACAAGGAGACGGCTCTTTTTCTCCTCACAGTACGCCCTGATCTGCTCTATTGTACTGCCGTACTTTGTCTTGAGTCGGTTGATCTCATTGAGCCTGTTCTCAGTCTCTGCAAAATCTTCGTCAGAAAAGTCAAGAGACTTTTCGTAGTCTGCAAGCTCTCTGTTGAAATCATTCAGAAGGCTGTCCACTTCCAAAAGCTGGTCGTACAGTTCCTTTGCAGCTTCATCCAGACCTGCTGCTTCGGCAAGACTTCTGATGGCGCGACTCAGAGACTCGCTTGCGCTATCCCCATCTTCGCTGGTGTAGCCGTGGGCTTCATGGACGCCCTCCACAATCTTTCTGCTGTTGACCATGCGCCGGTAGCTCTCTTCCAGCTCCTCGTCCTCTCCGTCCTGCAGAGCCGCCTCCTCGATCTCCCCTATTTCAAATTCCAGGAAGGAAGCCTCTTTGGCCCGCGCGGCCTCATCCTGATCTGCTTCCTCCAGCTCTTTTTTCCACTTCTTGTACTCCTGGAAAGAGACGAAGACTTTCTCTTTTGCCTCCAGGATCTTTTCAGAGGCAAAGGCATCCAGGATCTCCAGCTGTCTCTTCTTGTAGAGGAGAGACTGGTGCTCGTGCTGTCCATGGATGTCGATCAGGATCCCTGCCGCCTCCTTCAGAAGAGAGATGGGCACCGTCTCCCCGTTGATCTTGCTGGTGCTGCGCCCCTCCATGAGCCGCCGGCTCAGGACAACAGTCCCCTCCTCCGGGAAAATATCCAGCTTTTTCAGTCTCTCTTCCTGCTTTTTATCTTCAACAGTAAAGGTCAGTTCCACAAATCCATACTGCGCTCCTTTCCGCAGGATGTCCGTGGAATATCTGGCCCCAAGAGCGAGACTGACCGAACCGAGGATGATGGATTTCCCCGCTCCGGTCTCCCCTGTCAGTATATTCAGCCCCTTTTGGAAGTCAATCTCCACCTCGTCGATCAGGGCGAGATTTTTCACATGTAAATTCTGTAACATACAGCCTCCTGTATCTTCTATAAGCCTTTAAGAAATGATTTTACTGATCTTATCCATGACGGCGATGGTATCATCCACACTGCGGATCACACAGATAATGGTGTCATCTCCCGCCACACTCCCGATGATCTCACTCCACTTCATGGCATCGAGAGCAGCACATACAGCATTGGCCATGCCCACTACCGTCTTGATCACAAGGATATTCTGGGCCATATCCATAGAGGCATATCCGTCTCTCAGTACGCGGATATATTTTTCGCTCATCTCCGATTCACCCTTCTGGTGGACCGCATATTTCTGTCTCCCGTCATCCGTGGGAACCTTGGTCAGTTTCAGATCGCGAATATCCCTGGATACAGTGGCCTGAGTTACCTTAAATCCTTCCTTGTTCAGGTATTCTGCCAGTTCCTCCTGTGTCTCGATCCTGTATTTACTGATGAGTTCTACAATCTTTGCGTGTCGGTTGATCTTCATGGTACTAATTTCCTTTCATCTTTCTGCGCATGATTTCAAGAAAGCTGACTTTGCTCAGCTTCATCAGCTTAGTCACGTGTTCTGATCTGCGTACCAGGATCCGGTCTCCGGTGCGCATCTCCACCACATCCGCGCCGTCAAATGTGGCAAACACTTCCTCTTCTCTTCCGTTTCTCCCCATTCCAATCTGCACAACGATCTCGTCATCCGCAGACAAAACAATGCTGCTTGTATTCAGGGCGTGGGAGCAGATGGGTGTGAGGACGATGAGGGATGCCGTGGGCTCCACCACCGGCCCCCCTGCTGACAGATTGTAGGCCGTGGAACCGGTAGGGGTGGAGATGATCATGCCGTCCGCCTCATAGGAATTCAGAAGAGATCCATTTACATAGAGATCAAAATGTATGACCCTCAGGTTTCCCTTACGTGAGATGACGATATCATTGAGGGCCACATCCGGTTTCATTCCCTGGAAATGTCCCTCCAGCATCATCCTGTCCTCAATATAGTAGTCGCCCTGCAGGATCTGGGCCAATGCTTCCTCCAGCCTGGGCGGGTCTACCTCTGTCAGATATCCCAGCGTTCCCATATTGATGCCAAGGATCGGGATCTCGCTTTTTAATATTCTGGCCACCTCTATAAGGGTTCCGTCCCCGCCGATGACAATGGCGCAGTCCGCGTCTTCCGGGACAGACTCCCGGATGATATTTTTTCTGTCATCCCTTTTTGAGAACAGGCAGGTCTTGCCCGCGCCCTCAAGGATCCGCCGGATCTTCTCGGTTACACGCCCATCCCTGTCTTTCCCATCGTTCGTCACTATATAAAACCGTTCCATCTTCTAACCTCGCAGTGCTTCAAATGCTTCTGACACAACAGTCTTCACATCGATCTTTTCCTCTACAGCCGCCTCCTGTGGCTGGCATTTTTCCAGGTGAACCAGATACTCAATGTTTCCCTCAGGTCCTTTGATAGGGGAGAATGTCAGGTCCAGGACTCTGAATCCGATAGACAGGGCGTAGGCAATCACATTGTCAATGACTTCTATGTGGGTACTCTTGTCCCGCACAACGCCTTTCTTTCCCACTTTTTCTCTGCCGGCCTCAAACTGGGGCTTTATGAGAGCTGTGATCTGCCCATTGTCCGTCAGATAGTCCCGGATCGGCCCCAGCACTTTTGAGAGCGAGATGAAGGACACGTCTATGGAGGAAAAGTCGATAGGCTCACCCAGGTCCTCCGGCTTCACGTAGCGGATATTTGTCTTCTCCATGCAGACAACCCGCTCGTCCTGGCGGAGCTTCCAGTCCAGCTGGCCCCGTCCCACATCGATGGCGTATACCCTGACTGCGCCGTTCTGCAGCATGCAGTCTGTAAATCCTCCGGTGGATGATCCCACATCCGTGCATACCTTGCCCTCCACGGACACATCAAAGCACTTCAGTGCCTTCTCCAGCTTCAGTCCTCCTCTGCTGACATAGGGAAGGGTATGGCCGCGGACTTCGATCTGCACGTCCTCCGGGAAGGTGGTTCCCGCCTTATCTTCCTTCTGCCCGTCCACATACACGATGCCGGACATGATGATGGCCTTGGCTTTCTCCCTGGAACCGGCCAGGTTCCTTTTCACAAGCAATACATCCAGACGCTCTTTCATGGCTGTTCTCCTGTCTATTTCTATCATCCTGTTTGTTTATATTTCTCTCTTGCCGACTGTCTTCCGGGTGCAAGCAAGAATATACTCTGTCACAATGCGCTTTGTCATGGAGGGGGCGTCCAGGAGGACCTCCCTGCGCAGAACGTCCACGCTGCCGTGCTCAATATAGTCGTCCGGCAGCGCCAGGTTCAGCACCTGTACAGGCAGATCATGCTCGGAGACATACTCTGTCACCCGCTCCCCGAAGCCTCCGCAGAGGATATTTTCCTCTATGGTGACGATCAGGCTGTGGTTTTTTGCCAGTTCCTCGATCATCTGCTCATCTACAGGCTTGACGAATCTGGCGTTGACGAGGGTGCAGTTATACCCCGTCTCCTTGATGAGCCTGCGAGTTTTCAGAGCCTCCTCAAACATGTGTCCTACACTCACGATAGCGATGCTCTCCTCCTCGTAGATCACCTCGCTCCTGCCGTACTGAATAGGCGCCCGGAACTCCTCGCAGCCGTCATAGGCTGTGCCCCGCGGATACCTGAGGGCCACCGGACCGTCATAGTCAACGGCAAAGCGGAGCATGTCCGCCAGCTCCCAGCGGTTCTTGGGGGACATGACTGTCATATTGGGAATACCGCCCAGGTAGGACAGGTCAAAGATCCCCTGATGGGTCTCCCCGTCGCTTCCCACAAGACCCGCCCGATCTACCGCAAAGACAACCGGCAGATTCTGCAGTCCCACATCATGTATGATCTGGTCATATCCTCTCTGGAGGAAGGAAGAATACACGGCAAATACGGGTTTGATCCCCCCTGCCGCCAGTCCGGCAGCAAAGGTGACCGCATGGCCCTCCGCGATCCCCACGTCAAAAAACCGTCTGGGAAAGCGGCGCCGGAACTCGGAAAGCCCGGTGCCGTCAGCCATGGCAGCGGTGATGACCGCCACTTTCGGATCCCTTTTCCCTATGTCACAGATTACTTTCGAAAATATATCCGTATAGGTATCTTTTTTTGCAGTCCCTAATGGTTTCCCTGTCTCAATGTCAAATGGTCCGGTGCCGTGGAAGCGGGCCGGCTCCTGCTCTGCAGGCTTGTACCCCTTGCCCTTCTGGGTGAGGACGTGGAGGAGCACAGGCCCCTCTACCTTCTTTGCCTCCCGCAGGGCCCGGCACAGCATGGGAATATCGTGTCCTGGAATGGGGCCTAAGTAAGTGATCCCCATATCCTCAAAAAGCATGCCCGGCACCACAAGCTGCTTGATGCTGTTCTTGGTTCTCCGGATCTGCTCGATAATGGAGTCCCCTGCCACCGGGATCCTGTGCAGGGTGTTGGTAACCCCTTTTTTCAGTCCTGTATAGATGTCGGCTGTCCGGAGCCGGGCAAGGTAATCGGACATGCCCCCCACATTCTCTGAGATAGACATATAATTGTCATTCAGTACAATGATAAAGTTCGTCTTGATCTGGGCCGCGTTGTTCAGCGCCTCATAGGCCATGCCGCCTGTCATGGCTCCGTCTCCAATGACAGAGATGACGCTGTAGTCTTCCCCGAGCAGGTCCCTGGCCTGCACATATCCAAGTCCGGCTGAGATGGAAGTGGAACTGTGGCCTGTGTCAAATGCGTCGCAGGCACTCTCTTTTCTCTTCGGGAAACCGCTCATGCCTCCATACTTGCGCAGATCATCGAACCCGGCTCTGCGCCCGGTCAGGATCTTGTGGGTGTAGGACTGATGCCCCACATCCCAGATCATCTTGTCCTCCGGGAGCTGGAATACCCGGTGCATGGCAATGGTCAGTTCCACCACGCCCAGATTGGAGGCCAGATGTCCCCCTGTCATACTGATCTTCTCTATCAGGAACTGCCTGATCTCGCCGGCCAGCTCCTCCAGCTCCTGGGGCTTCAGTTTTTTAATATCATTTTCTCTCTCGATCCGATCTAACAACATACCTGTCGCTCCTTATTTTTCCCTGTGGATCAGCTTTTCGATGAGCCACGCCAGATACCCGTTTTCTCCGGGAAGCTCTCCAAGAAGCCCCACCGCTTCCATGGAAGCGGACTCCACCAGTCTCCCCGCCTCCGCAAGACCTACCAGGGTCACATAGGTGCTCTTCTCGTTCTTCTCATCACTGTGGACCGGTTTGCCAAGCACCTCGCTTGTGCTGGTCACATCCAGGATATCGTCCTGGACCTGGAAGGCAAATCCTATATTTGAGGCGATCTTCTCCACCTTCTTCACATCTTCATCCGAAGCTCCGGCAAGGATGGCTCCGATCATCATGGAGCTCTCGATGAGGGCTCCCGTCTTCAGTTCATAGATAAAATCCAGGACCTCCCGGGAGACGGCATGTCCCGTCTCTTTCACATCCACCACCTGGCCGCCGATCATACCGTAGATGCCCGCTTTCCCGGCCAGGACACGGAGGGCTCTGCCTGCCAGCAGCGCCTTGTCCGGATACTGCTCAAAAGCCAGGGACGCTGTCTCAAAGGCAAAGTTCAAAAGAGCATCCCCCGCAAGGATCCCCATATCCTCCCCGTAGACTACATGGGTGGTCTTTCGTCCCCTGCGGTACTCATCGTTATCCATGGCCGGCAGATCATCGTGCACAAGAGAGTAGGTGTGGATCATCTCTATAGCCGCCATAAATGGCTCAATGATCCCGCTCTCTCCGCCGAACAGGCGGTAAGTCTCCTGCATCAGCATGGGGCGAAGCCGCTTGCCGCCTGCCATAAGGCTGTACTCCATCGCCTCCATGATGACCTTCTGCATTCCCTCTTTCCGGGGCAGATAATTTTTAAGTATGTCTTCTATCTCCTCTACCTTCCGGTCTCTTTCTCTCTCATAATCTATCTTACTGCAACTCATGGGCCTCTCCTTTTTCATCCAGAACCTGTATCTGTTTTTCCACTCGGTCTATCCTGTCACTGCATGCCTTCAGCATATCCATTCCCCTGTGGTAGAGCTGAAAGGACTTTTCCAGGGAAGACTCTGCCTCCAGCGCTCCCGTCACTGCCTCCAGCTCCGAGAAAAGCTGCTCCAGTGTCTTCTCGTCCTCCACGGGAGCCGTCTGTTCTTCTATTCTCTCTTCCATGCCGTTCCTCCTTCATCCTGCACATCCTCCACTCTGGCCCGGATCACACCGTCCGACACATAGATGTGCAGCTCCATGTCTTTTTCCACCTGGCGGATGCTCTTTACCGCCTCCCGGCTGCCTCCAGACTCCTTCTCCACATAGGAGTAGCCCTGATTCAGCTTTCCGGCTGGGGACAGGCCCCGCATTTTTTCAATATAAATGGCAAGCTGGTGTCTTGCCCTCTGTACCTTCTGTTCGATATCACGCCGCATGGCATCCTCCAGATCCACCAGGATCTGGCGCTTTTCCCGCAGCTTGTTGCCGGGGTGGAGATACTGGAGCCTGGCCTCGTACTTCTGAAGCCGCAGCCGGCTCACCTGGAGCACCCGGTCCATCTGCCGGTTCATCTGCAGAGCCGTCTCCTGCAGGCGCTGGTCAAAGAGCCGGATATCCCACACCGCCAGCTCCGCCGCGGCCGAGGGAGTGGGAGCCCGCAGATCCGCCACATAGTCGGCAATAGTCGTGTCTGTCTCGTGACCCACCGCGGAGATCACCGGCACAGAGCAGTCAAAGATGGCTCTGGCTACCACCTCCTCGTTGAAGGCCCACAGATCCTCGATGGAGCCGCCGCCTCTTCCCACGATCATCACGTCCACGCCGGCCTGCTCCAGCATGCGTATTCCCTTTACAATGCTCTCCTTTGCCCCCTCACCCTGCACCTGGGCCGGGTAGAGGATGAGCTGCACATAGGGGTTCCGGCGCCTGCTGATATTCATGATATCCCGCACAGCCGCCCCTGTGGATGCCGTCACCACGCCCACCCGCATGGCAAAGGGCGGGATGGGCTTCTTGTACTCAGGGGCAAACATGCCCATCTCCTCCAGCTCCTTTTTCAGAGCCTGGAATTTCTCATATAAAACGCCCTCTCCGTCCAGCCGGATCTGCCTCGCGTAGAGCTGGTATGTGCCGCCCCGCTCATACACGCTGACCGAGCCGAAGACGATCACCTGCTGTCCCTCCGCCATACGAAAAGAGAGCCCTCCACGCTGCCCTGCAAACATGACACAGGCAATCGTTCCGGACTCATCCTTCAATGAAAAATATATATGACCCGACGTGTGGTACTTACAGTTTGACACTTCGCCTTTAACGTAAATACGGTTCAGCATGAAATCCTGGGTGAACATATTCCGGATATAGGCATTTACCTGTTTTACTGTATAAACATTTCCCGCCATGATCTGTCAATGCACCTCTCGTCTCAGTCTGCGATCCTGGCCAGAACGCCGTTTATGAAAGAGGGGCTCTCGTCCCCGCCAAACCGCTTGGCAAGCTCCACTGCCTCGTTGATCGCCACAGACACGGGCACGTCATCATCCCACTTCATCTCATAGACAGCCAGGCGCAGTATCGTAAGATCCACCTTGTTCATCCTGGTGGTCTTCCAGCCTGTCGTGTGCTCGTTGATCAGCTTATCAATTTCCTCCTTGTGCTCAGCGACAGCCTGGGCTTTCTTCTGGATATATTCCCTGTCCTTTTCCTTCGCCTCCTCAAGCTGGTCAAAATACAGCTCCAGCTGCTGGGGCATCTCGTCTTCGGCGTTGAACTCCAGTCCAAACACCAGCTTAAATATATGTTCCCTAGACTCTGATCTCTTCACTTACGCTTCCTCCGGAACATCCACGCCCGCGATGCGGATATTCACGTCCGCAACCGTAAGGCCTGTCATATTTTCGATGGCTGCCTTCACCTTCTCCTGCACCTTCTGGCAGATGTCCATGACATTGTAGCCGTACTTCAGGTTCAGCTTCAGGGACACTGTGACGATCCCCTCCAGCACGTCCACCTTCACGCCCTTTGACAGGGACTTCATGCCAAGCTTGCTGATCAGCTCTCTCGTGGCATTGCCGGACATGGACGCCACTCCGTCCACCTCCATGGCGGCAAGGCCGGCGATGATGGCCACCACCTCGTCGGCGATCTTTACTTCGCCGAGATTTTCATCTTCTTTTATTGTATAGGTACTTCTCTCGTCTTTTCCCATAAAAATGCCCTCCATCTATGTGTTACAAATTCACATTACATTATTAATATACATTATAACAAATTTATATGCAAATGCCAACACTTTCTCCTGCGAACAACCTCCGCGTACGAACTCCGCCTCCTACGAGCGGCCGAACTCCGAGAGGACAAGTCCCTCGTTCCGGTCCAGAGTCATGCGGATGCTCCACTCGTTGATAAAGAGGAGCAGGGGACGGTCCTTTAAGTCCTTGATCTTCTTCATGTCCGAAGTGCCCACAAGGCGGTCCAGATCCAGCTCTTCGTTCTCGATCCACCGGATGTGCTCATAGGGAAGCGTCTCCAGGCGGATCTCCACCTTGTACTCATTTTCCAGTCGGTACTTGAGCACGTCAAACTGCAGGACGCCCACCACGCCCACGATGATCTCCTCCATACCGGTGTTGTACTCCTGGAAGATCTGGATGGCTCCCTCCTGGGCGATCTGACTGATCCCCTTGATAAACTGCTTTCTCTTCATAGTGTCCACCTGGCGAACCCTCGCAAAATGCTCCGGCGCAAAGGTGGGGATCCCCTCAAAGGCAAACTTCTCCGGGGAGGCAGTCAGGGTATCTCCGATGGAGAAAATGCCCGGGTCAAATACGCCGATAATGTCCCCCGCATAGGCGTTCTCGATGATCTTTCTCTCGCTGGCCATCATCTGCTGAGGCTGGGAGAGACGCACCTTTTTCCCTCCCTGGATGTGATGGACTTCCATACCGGCGTCGAATTTGCCGGAACAGATGCGCATAAAGGCGATCCTGTCCCTGTGGGCCTTGTTCATGTTGGCCTGGATCTTAAACACAAAGGCCGAGAAATCCGGCTCCTCCATGGGATCGATGTCCCCCTTGTCAGATTTTCTCGGAAGCGGGGATGAGGTCATGTCAAGGAAGTGCTGCAAGAAGGTCTCCACGCCGAAGTTGGTCAGGGCAGAGCCGAAAAATACCGGCGACAGCTCGCCCCGGCTGACCAGCTCCTGGTCAAACTCGGCGCCCGCTCCGTCCTGGAGCTCGATCTCCTCCTCTAGCTGCAGTCTCTGGTTGTCGTCAATGAGCCAGGTGATCTCCGGGTCATCGATCTTCACCTTCTTGACCTCTCCCTGGGTGGTTCCTTTCTTTGTGTCGGAGAAGAGCTCCACCTCTCTCTCCTTCCGGTCGTACACGCCCTTGAAGCTCTTTCCCGAGCCGATGGGCCAGTTGATGGGGCAGGTGGCGATGCCCAGTTCGTTCTCGATGTCGTCCAGCAGCTCAAAGGTGTCCATGGCCTCCCGGTCCATCTTGTTGATAAAGGTAAAGATGGGGATGTGTCGCATAGTGCAGACCTTGAACAGCTTTCTCGTCTGGGCCTCCACACCCTTGGAGGCGTCGATCACCATGACGGCTGAGTCCGCTGCCATCAGAGTCCGGTAGGTATCCTCCGAGAAGTCCTGGTGTCCCGGTGTGTCCAGAATATTGATACAGTATCCGTCATACTCAAACTGCAGGACAGAGGAGGTGACAGAGATACCTCTCTCCTTTTCGATCTCCATCCAGTCCGACACGGCGTGCTTTGCTGTGGCCTTTCCCTTTACGCTTCCCGCCTGGTTGATGGCTCCTCCGTACAGCAGGAACTTCTCTGTCAGGGTCGTCTTTCCCGCATCCGGGTGGGAAATGATGGCAAAGGTGCGGCGCCTTTTGATTTCATCTTTCATCTGTTTTGTCAATTCCGGCATGATATAAGCTCTCCTCTATATTTCATCTACATCAGATAGTCGTTTTACTCCGAATAAACAGTTTACCACAGGTCATGCTGTGTGCGCAATCGTTTTAATCTCTTTCAATATGGTTCTTTTGCAGCAATTGAACTATTTCTTTAACAATCGCATCTGAGTCAGGTATTTCTGTAGGATAATTACAAAAATATTGAGGATAGCTGCTATTCTTTAATCCTTCAATCAGTATGACATCCGCCTCGGGGAAAAAAGAACACAGCTTCTCTGCAGTCACTTCTTCAGTTTTTACAATGCAGAACTTGCCTGCCGAATAGATGGCATTGGCATATGCACCTGCCCTGCGGTGTCGAAAGCTGTCCGTTCCCTCCCTGTCAATTTCAAAATCATGTCCGTCATGTTTAATCGACGCAACTTTAAATCCCCGCTCGGAGAGCTTTGTGATCACCTGTTCCATTACAGTTGTCTTGCCGGAGTTTTTGTATCCTGCTATTGAATATACAACGGTTTGCTTACTCAAAGTCTCTGGATCCATATTTTTTCTCCCTTTTTCATTTCTTTTCCCTCTCCCGGTATTCTGGCAAGACAATTGCAGCTTTCCATAGAACTCAGTATTCCCGGCTTTTCCCTGTGAGCGGGAATCCATACCTGGCCACTTTTCACCCTGCCTCTTGCATAGCGCTCATGAAGGCTTTTCTTTGGGAAGTCCTCCAACAATTCCGCTTCTTCCAGAACCGGAAGCAGATCCCTACTATCATACAAAAGGGCCACGGCTCTTCTCACAAGCAGCTCCATATGTACGGTCATTGCAAATGGATTTCCCGACAGACTCAGGACCGGGCATCCCTTATACATAGAAAATGCAGAAGGTGAACCTGGTTTTACTTTAATTCTATCAAAAACAATATTTGCCCCCATAGCTGCCAGAACTTGTTTTACAATATCCTTTTCTCCCACAGATACGCCTCCGGTTGTGATAATGAGGTCTGCCTGCTCTGCTGCCTCTTCTATGGATTCTCTCAGCTTCTTTTCCTCATCCTGGATCACTTTGCACAGAACCGGCCCCACTCCCCATTCCCGCAGTCTCTGGGCAATCATATACAAACCCATATTGTAAATCTGTCCTTTTCTTAAACGTTGGCCAGGCTGGCACAGCTCACAGCCGGTCGTAAGAACTGCTGCCCGGGCTTTTTTCCTGACTGTCGCTGAGGGTATACCTGCCCCTGCCATAATACCAATTCTTACAGCATCAAGCCGGCTCCCCCGCCTAATCAGTATATCTCCTTTTTTAAAATCCTCACCCTGAGAGCAATAAAACTCATGTTTTTTCTGGCTTTTATAAACTGCCACTTTCTCTTCGCCGTAATCTGTGTCTTCCTGCCGTACAACTGTATCTGCGCCCTTCGGGACAGGTGCTCCTGTCATAATTCGGGTTGCTTCTCCCTCCCCCACAGAAAGGGAAGGAAATTGTCCGGCATATACCTTCTCTACAACATGCAGCATGCTTGGATTTTCTCTGCTTGCATTTTCTATATCCATTGAGCGCACTGCATAACCGTCCATCGGTGATTTGGCAAACGGCGGCTGATCTGTATCAGCCGTAACGTCCGTTGCCAGGATACGTCCTCCGGCCATAGACAAATCGATGGTTTCCACTCCCTTTAATGCACCAATCCATTGGTTTAAAAGCTCTTCAGCTTCACTAAGTGTAACTGTCTTATCCATCCTTCTGTCTTCTCCCTTCACGATCCATTTTCTCCATCAATTGTTCGTAGTCCTCCTCTGAGTTCACATTATACAAAAATATTTCGTCCTTTCTGAAATCCAGTACATTGTAGCAGACCATTTCCTCCATATTGAAAAAGGAGCGGAGTTTATATTCTCCGCTCTGTACCATCCTTTCAAGGACAGGACGCATAGCTTTTGTATAGATTGCAGGAAGTGGCTGTAGGCTTTTATCTATGCAAGGGAAAACCGGAGTCCCATATTTTCCATATTCACTCAGCATCCTGTCGACCAGCGTTCTATCTATTCCCGGTGTGTCGCAAGGAACTACAAAAAGGGCGTCCTGAGGACAACTAATCAGACCGCTGAGGATCCCTCCCACAGGACCTGTGCCCTGATAGATGTCCTCCACATATGCGGCTGCTCCCCTTATATTCCTGGGCTTCTTTGACACTGACACATAAATGCTTTCCAGTCTGTCCAGGGATTCAACAATATGCTCTCCAAATGTTTTTTCCTCCCATTTCAGCAGCATCTTGTCTATACCCTTAAATCTTTTCGCTTTTCCTCCGGCCAGTATATATCCTGCCACTTCTCCCATTATTTCACACCTATTCTAAAAAGATAATTTCTGTTTGCCTGCGCCATTTTGTTCCACAGCCATACGTCACCGCTATACCTGACAGCTGCCGCACGACCGAAATTATCCCTGAAAGCCCTGTCCAAATCAGACACTTCCTTCACACTCTCCAGGGGAAGCTCCCTGTCTGCACTTTCATCATACCACTCCAGGCAAATGTGCCCTTCTTTGTTGACGCGGACTGTCTGCGGCCCCCTGAACTCTTTATATAAAACTTCTCTGTCTTCCAGATCATCAAGATAAGTAAAAAAGTAGCCCTCCGCCTCATGTATCATTTCTTCTACAGGCATCTCAAGAGCTAAATACCGGCGTTTCTTCTTGTCAGATGGAAAGCTGGCATAAACACAGCAAAAAGAAGCTCCCAGATTCTCAGCAAAGGCAGCTGCTTTTCTTACATCCATCATATTAAACTGATAAAGAAGGTATTGTATCTCTGTTTTTATCGTTCTTGCCGTACTTTTATCGCCCCCTCCTTCTCCTTCAGATAATTTCCGGCATATTTCTTCTATTGCTCTTCTATCTCTCTCAAAATCGCACAGGCCGCTTTTTTCATAAGAATATTTTGAAAATCCATGGAGAAATAAACGGACAGTCACACCAATCTCCAACGGACATTGCTTAAGAGCGGAAACAAGCTCCTCTGTCTGAAAGCCTTCTGCATCTGCAATCTCAAATACAATTTCTGCGTTTCTGCTCAGTATTTCTTTTGCAAGAAGCGACGATATGGCATCCTGAACAGCCGGTGGATTCCCCACCTCTATATATACCTTCTTATACCCGCTATTCTCAGTTATATAAATATCATCATAATTTACAGGATTTCCAAATTCATTATATTTCATGGCTGCTGACCTCTCTACATTTTTTGTAAACTCTGCAGGGGATTCCCCGTGTTGTAAAAGACGGAAGCTCCTGTCCCCGAAGCGCATTGTCAGGTACGATATTATTGGAGCATGCCCGCAGTCTGAATGGCGACTTTTCTTTCTCGGGATACCACCATCCATGCGCCAGGGCAACTGTCAATTTAGCCATTTCCTCTACAACCCTGGCTTCCTGCTCCACCTTTCCCCAGGACGTCTCCACTACGATCATATCGCCGTTCTGTATCTTCTGCTCTTCGGCTATATCACCGCTCACAAGGGCAACTGCCTCCGGCTCATGCTTTCTCTGACCATCCACCATCCGACCTGCTGTATGATAAAAGAATTCTGATTTGTAGTTTGTAGAAATATATGGATATTCCCTTGTGGTACGAACCATCTCCCTGTAAACCGGGAGCGGATCATTCCCTTTCTCTTCCATTCGCCGTGAATAGATATGTATTTTTCCATTATCGGTGGGAAATCCTTCCTTTCTCAATCGTCCTGTTTCTGATTGTCGGGCTCTGGCATCATCCTGGCATGATATGATTTTCCTTCTTCTAACTTCCTCCATGGACAGATCAAAGGGATTCAGATAATCATTCCAGTAATCATCCATCGTGTTCCAGAAATACTTTCCGTATCCCATGCTTTTTGCAAGCTCATTAATAATCTCATAATCGCTTTTCTGATTGCTCTCCGGACAGATGTTTGGACTGTAAAATACTGTGTCGCTGCCGTCAATATATACACTTTCATATTCCGGATACATGGCAGCAGGCAGCACAATGTCGGCCAGCATTGCCGTAGGAGTCATAAAGAAATCCGTCACTACAAGAAAATCCAACTCACAGAAAGCCTTCACCAGCACCTCTCTGTTTTCCCATATCATAGCCGGATTTCCTCCCAGTATATAAGCAGTCCTGATGGGATACGGTTCTCCTTCACATATAGCTCTTGCCAGGTCTGATCCTCCTGATTCGTTAAACTGGTCAAGATAATGCGAGGAATATCCCACAATAGCTTCCCGCCTTTTCTGGTCATTAAATGGGCAGATATCAGGCATGGCAATCTGCCTGTACTGCTTTGCTTTTCGCTCTGACATTCCAGGTCTTGCTGTCATGGCTCCGTCCTTGTCTATATTTCCTGTAACTGCCAGAAGGATGTTTATCGCTCTGCATTTCTGGAATCCATCGTAATTATGGTCCAGTGCATTTCCCTGAAAAATAACGCCAGGCCCTTCCAGCGCTATGATCCTGGAAAGATCATAGAGCATTTTTTCCGGGATGCCGGTATTTTTTGCGACATATTCCGGTGTATATTGTCTGACATGATTTTGAAGCTGCTCATACCCCTCTGTATAGGAGGTAATAAACTCCCTGTCTTCCCATCCCTCTTCGACAATGATATGTATAAGACCAAGCGCAAGGAGCATGTCGGTTCCAGCCTGTATGGGAAGCCACATATACGCCTCCTTTGCATGGCGGGTACAGCATGGGTCGATCACAATCAGCCTAGCTCCCTTCTTCATGGCTAGTTTGATTTTATGAGCAGTCCTCTTATCTGTACTGTATGGATTGCTGCCCCAGAGAATTATAAATCGGGTAGCGTCTGTAATTGCCTGGTTGGACGCAAATCCAAACGTTTCCCGGCTTGCGCCCATTCCGGCCATATGACACATGTTAGCCGCTCCCATACTGTTAACTGTTCCTATCACATTGATAAATCTTTCAAAAATAGGATTAAAATACGGCTTGTTATATCCTCGTATTCCAAGGAAAGAATCTGCGCCATACTTGTCAATAGATCTTCTGAAGCGTTCCCCAATTTCTTCAAATGCTGCCTCCCAGCTTATTGGCTTCCACTGGTTTTCACCTTTCTCTCCAGTCCTTTTGAGAGGCGTCTGAATCCGCTCCCTGTGACGCATCATTTCCAGAATATTTTTTCCCGTGTGACACCAGATGGTTCCGTATTCCGGATCAGGCAAGATTTTTTCTATTTGGTTGTCATCATCAGTACTGGCAAGAAGATGACACTGGCTTCCGCAAAATCTGCATATAACTGAATGTGTATTTTTCGCCATAGCTTATTCCCCCTTAATTCTTCAATCCGTTTCCGGTGATTCCCGCCAAAAAGTATCTGTGCATAAATATATAGACAAGGAACGGCGGAAGGAAGTTCATCATTGCGCCTGCCATCGTAATTCCGTAATTTACATCCGTAGTTCCCTGGATAGCTGCCAATCCGACTGGAAGCGTTTTTGTCATATCTGTATTGGACACAATCAGCGGCCACAGCAGACTGTTCCAGCTTCTGGAAAAATAGAGGATACCCACCGTAATGAGTATTGGCCTTATAATCGGTGTCACGATCTTTGCAAAGATGCGGAAATCATTGCAGCCGTCCAGCCTGGCACATTCAAACATCTCCTTTGGGACCGAGAGGATCGCCTGTCTGATCAGCACAACTCCCAGCATAGAGGGAATGGGAAGGATAAGCGGCCAGAATGTATCGATCATTCCCGCCCATCCAGTCATAAGCCACAGCGGAACTACTGTAGCCGGAAACGGAATACACATAGTGAGGAAAAACACAAAAAACAGTCTGTCATTTCCGGGAAACCTTTTCTTTGCAAAAGCAAATGCAGCAAGACTGCAGACGCACAGCGTCAGAATCACTCCCGATACAGAAACAAAAATACTGTTTTCAAGCCATCTTGAAAATCCGCTTATCTCAAATATTTTCAAATAATTATCGAAAGTGTATGTCGTCACATCGAAGCTGATCAGATAAGGAGAGTACGTCTTCTGCAGAGATACAATAAGCATATAGGCAAGAGGAAGAAGCATTATAAGTGTCAGCCCGACAACAACGATTGTTGTAAAGCAGTTTACTACTTTTTTCATATGTTGTCCTCCTAATATAGTTCTGTTTCTTTATTATTGATCAGTCTGCGCTGCAGAAAAGTAAGCAGTCCCACCATAACAATCATAATATTTCCTATTGCCATTCCATATCCTATCTTTGCGTACTTAAAGCTGTATAAATACAAATACACCATGACTGTCATTGTAGTCGCATTGCCGGGTCCGCCGCCTGTCATGACATAGACAAGATCGAAGGACTGGAATGTGGAAATCACTCCAAGGAAAACCACCATAATAATTGTAGGTTTCATCAGCGGGATTGTCAATTTTGTCATCATTTGAAAATCTGTTGCTCCGTCCAGCTTCGCAGCTTCATAATAGCTGTCCGGTATATCTACCAGATAGGCTAGATACAGAACCATATAATAGCCAAGTCCCATTAATGTGTCTATGATAATCAGCGCCGGAAGCACCATGACACGGGATCCCAGAATCATCGTACTGTTGATGCCAAACAAAGCAAGCAGACCCGACAGCGGTGAGCTCTCATTGTTCAGCAGTATCCTGCAGACGATGCTGATCACGCTGGAAGCGGCCAAACTCGGTATAAACATTCCATTTCTTACAAATTTCCCCAAAAACGTATTTCTTCTTTTGTTAACCCACACAGCAATACACAATCCGAGAACTGTCTGTGCCGGGACAACTGTAACCACAAAAATCAATGTGTTTTTGATACATTTTTGAAATGTTTTATCCAAAAAAAGAGATTTGTAATTTTCCAGTCCCACAAAATGCGGTGTCGTCAGGGCATTGTACTCTGTCAGACTGAATCCTCCGGAAATAAAAATCGGCACAAACCAAAATATGGCTGTGAGCAGGAAAAATGGCAGAATATACAGATATCCGCTGTAATCTCTTTTTAGTTTTTTCTGTTTCATTGCACCTTCCCTCACAGCCCAAACAGATGATTCATCGACAGCTTGTAGCTCATTGCCCAGAGCCCGATTTTTTCCGACCCTGGTTCTTTTTCTCTCCGAAGTCTTCTGTAGAGCTCCTCAACTTCCTCGCAGCTTTTCATGTCAAAAATGCTGGCTACTGCATCTTCATCATTGCTCCCTCTTCCAGGCAGAATATTACCATACTCGCTGAGCGTAATAGAGGGAGGCTCCTTAAACATCTCCAGATATTTCTCTTTTTCATTCAACAGATCCTCTATAAAATAAAAAAACAGATCTTTAGATGAACGGCTCATCTTTTCCCGGCTCATAGTTCCCGTCACATATTCGTGAAAGCCTTTGGTTCCATTAAAATAGGCAAAGATACTGTGAAGACGGATCCCCAGCTTGTCGGCAAATTCCTTTGCAGCATAGATTTCTCCGATATTAAACTGGTAAAGATGATAATTGATGTAAGCGTCCCCTCTAAACCCTTTCTTGCGCAGGCTGTACATGGTCCTCTCTATATTATCTTTTACCTTCTCAAACGAAAAGCCATGAATTCTGTCGTAGGACTTCTGACTAAAGCCCGGCATGGAGAACAGCATCCCATAATAATGTGAACAGCTTTTTATCCTGCTGAAATCCGGGAGCTGTCCTGCGTTCGTGCTCATATCCAGGCGAAGGCCTCTTTCGTACATATAATTGACTATTTCCGGAAGGTGCGGATTCAGTGAGGGCTCATACCAGTTATAAATTCTGAAAAGGCAGTCCTTTGTAATAATTTTATGATCCAGAAGATGTGTGACAAGTCTGTCAAAATCTGCCAGATCCATATAGTATGCAGGAAACCTCCTGCTGTATCCGGTAAGATTACTCTGACCTGTCTTACAGTAAAAACATCTGGCATTGCATTTATTCAATATATCCATATATACTTCAGTGTACATGTCTGATTCTCCTTAAATTACAATGTACAGGCTTTCCATAAAAATAAGGCAAAGACTTACCCGCCTTTGCCTCATTCAATCTCACTATTCTTCAGGTGCGCTATAGTCTAATGAATTTGCATACTGCGTAACATCTTTCATTGCTTCCTCGGGTGTCATAGTACCGTTCATCATTTCCTGAAGATCTTTCCAGAGATAATCGTATACTTCTGTCGCGCGCCTTGCCGCTTTTATAGGACGGATAGATGTCTCCACCGCCTGCGTATAGGGTTCCTCCAACTCAGGCACACCGTACCATTCCTCATCTACCATATTTGGATAGGCGTTAGCCAATTCATGGTACTTATCTCCGCCCTCAGGTCCTGTCACATATTTTATAAAGTCAAATGCCAGATCTTTGTTCTCCGCTGCTGACATCAGTACGAGCTGATCAACACTTGCTCTGGCCCCCATATCACCGTTTGGTCCTTTCAGCTCATAAGAGAACCCAAACTCAAACGGATCTTCGGCAGATTCCAGCTGTTCAAACACACTGGATCCGCCGCTTACAAATGTGATAGCCGCATTTCCTGTAAGGAAATACTTTTCATATGCCTCATTATTTGTGAGAGACATTGTGTCTTCCGGCAGTACATTCTGTGTGTTTTTTAGATCATAGAGAAACTGTGCAGTAGCAATTCCTTCCTCGCTGTCCAGAATACATTTTCCATCATCATCAAACACATCGCCACCTGCCTGATACAGGAAAGAATACCAGTTCCAGTTCAGATCCTGATAGAAGGTCTGCCCCCAGCCCTGTGCAATCCCGTATCTGTCAATTGTGCCGTCTCCATCTGTGTCGGCTGTTGCCTTCTGCGCGATCCTTATTACATCATCCCAGGTCTCAGGAGCCGTTTCACCAATTTCATTGATAATATCCATATTATAGAACATTGTCAGGACTGCTTCCGGTCCTCCCTGTGCAATGCCGTAATTTTTCCCAAAAATCTTATAACGGTCGTCTAAAACCGTGTATGTCTCATAATCTTCTTCTGTCAGATAGTCAGTCAGATCCTCCACAGCACCGGCATCAATGTAAGTTGGAAACATCTCCACATACATATATCCGACATCCGGGCCTGTATTTGTGGAAATCGCCGATGAGTATTTCGCCTCATAATCCTTCCAGGAAATGAACTGGAAATGAATATCCACGTTGTTTTCCTCAGCAAAGGGCTGTGAAATCTCTTCCCAGATCGCTTCGTCTTCCCCGTTCAGCTTTGCAGGGAGCCATACGTCCAAGGTCTCCTTTTCCCCGGAAGATCCCTCGCTGTCTGTGCTCTCCTGAGAAGAACACCCTGCGGCCAGTCCTGCTGTCATTACTCCGCATAATAAAATGCTTACAATTTTCCTTTTCATTTTTTCCTCCTTAGTAGCTTGTTATAGTTCGAGTATACTCTTCTTCTATGGTTTACGTCTAATCGTTAATTTAGATATATAACCTTTACTTATTTACTATATCTATATGCAAAAACTTACATTACGGAAACATATAAAAAAGGAATCCTTCTCTTAAAAAAAGTCAAACTGACAGCGCAAAACAGCGGGGCAGCCAAAGCTGTCCCGCTGTACCCGTCCGTACCCGCTATCTCTCTTCCTTATCTTCCTTCTCCGTCCGCTGCCCCGTAGGAGCTGTGGGGCTCGTAGAGGTTTTCATACTCCGGCGTCACCCTGCCGTCCCAGTAGAAGGTCCGAAGCCCTCTGCCGCTTCCCCCACTCTCTCCTCTTACCGCCTCGCCGTTGACTACAGATGTGCTGGCTGATACAAGATACTGGCAGCTGCTCCCCTCTGTGGAGACCATATCCACAAGGTCCGATCCCCTGTAGAGCTTCAGTGTGACTGTGGGCTGGTCGTCGATCACAAGATCCTGCCACATCCTGTTAAAGCTCTCGATCTGGTAGGCGCCGTCTCCCTGCACATTGCCTGCGCCGCACACGAGATAGTAGCCGTGAGCCGGTATAGAGCCGGCCAGCCCGACTGTCTGTTCCGTCCGCACGCCGTCGCTGTCCACAGTGGATCCGGCCTCGTCCTCCATAGCTCCCGAGCTGTAGCTCAGTATGTAATCGTCCAGGCGAACGGCCTCGTCTCCTGGGTTGTAGATCTCCACAAAGTCGTTGGAGAAGACGCCCTCCCCGCCTCCGGCTCCGTAGAACTGGGAGATGACCACCTTCCCCTGCTGTCCTGCCTGCTGCCCTGTCTCTGTTTTCTCCGCCTCTCCTTCCTCCGCCTGGAAAGCTGTCCTCTCCGCCGGAGTCTGCACCGCTCCTGCTCTCATGCCGTACATGCCGGCCAGCCCGGCTGCCATCACCGCAGCGGACAAAAGTTTGATACATGCATCCCGAAGCGCCCTCTTCTCTCTTCCTGTCATCCTCACATTCCCTTTCTGACCCTGGTATCTTTCTTTGTTCTTATCTTAACAGCCCCAGTTCAAATTCATCTTTGCTTTCCGTTAAATCTTTGTAAAGCTACTCCGCTGTGTTGATGGGAGTGATGACGATATTCTGAGCCGCAATCCCGGTTTTCCTCGTGATGATGTCCTCGATCTGCGCCCGGTTTGCGTCCGACAGCTCCGAGGCGCTAACCACCACATCGGCGCTGTCCGCTGTCAGGCTGACTACCGCGTCAGTAAATCCCTTGGAGGCCAGCAGGGTCTCGGACGCCGCCTCCTTCTCCGCAAGATCGGTCATCTGGACCATCTGGTTGACCGCGTCCTGCTTCTGCTCGTCGCTCAAATTCTGGTTGTCAATGATGGAGAGGAGATCCTCCTTGTTCTTTGCCCGCACCTGCTCTCTTGTCACCTTTGCCTCTGCCACCACCGCGCTGGCATCGCCGCTTGTCAGCACAGCCTCGCCAGGTGTGCCGTCCACGCTTCCATCGTCTGCCTCCCCGTCTGTCCCTGCAGCGTCCCCGTCCACATCCTGGCTCTCAATGTCGTCTGAGCTGGCAGACACGTCCTCCTCGGATATGTCCAGAAGCTCCTGGCTGGCCAGATCCCCGCTCGTCTGAGCCGCGTCGTCCTTCTCCCCGAAGAGCCGCCCCGAGTAGTTCAGATACCCGGCCGCAGCGATCATGACCGCAAGAGCTGCAATGATGATCTGGTTTTTCCTGAATATTTTTTTCACTCTGCTACCTCCTTATTTTTCATTCAGCTTCATCACCTTAATTTTATGCGTGTCTACATTAAATAATGCCTGCACCGCCTCGGTTATGTTCTGCACGGTGACGGGCTGGTCCCCGCCCTGAGCGATCACCACCACCCCCTCCACGGAAGGGGTCAGCTCCTTTGTCACGTAGGGCTCCTGCCCGGCGGAAGCGCCGCTGTCTGACTCCCCGTAGACGGTGGTACCGCTGGAGCTGCTCCTTGCTGTGGTGCGGGTTCCGCCCTGGCTGTCCTGCTCTGTCACTGTCTCGCTCTCCTGCTCCTCATCCTTCTCCACCACCTTCTCGGAGGTGGAGCGGAGGGTCACCATGACCTTCACCTTCCCCACGCCGGACACCTCTGACAGGGCCTCCTCCAACCTTTTCTCCATGTACTGCGCATAGTCCTCACCTCCGGAAAGCCCGGTGCCCGCCGCCTGCTCGCCCTGGGACAGGGAGGAGTCCTCCTCCCCGCTTTTGTCTGAGACCGGGAGGGTGATCACCAGCAGCAGCACCCCTGACAGGAGAAGGATCAGCAGACGGTCCTTCCTGAGCCAGGTCCTTACGCCTCCTCCGGCCCCCAGCTTTCCAAGCCATTCTTTGATTTTTTTACTGTCCAATTCTGATCTCCTCCACACTGATCCTGTTGTCCTCCGTCTCCTCTGCCTCCGGCTCTTTAGTACCCGGCTCTTCTGGGCCCGGCTCCGCGCTGTCCAGCTTTCCGCCATTCGCCGGCAGGCCCTCCCCTGACCCGATATCCTCCAGGTAGGCCCCCGCCTCCTGGATCTGCCGCAGCTCCTCCTCATAGGCAGCGCCCTTATAGATGGCAGAGAACTCCCGCCCCATGCCCATCAGCTTCATGACCGGCGTCAGGAGGAGGATGACCAGCAGGAGCCCTGTGAAAAAGCGGATATATTTTTTGTAGGCCTGGCCCGGGATCACATGGCTGAGCACAGCGGAGAACACCATAAAATAAGCGATGCTCCTGATCCATTCATAGAGCTGCTCCAGCATATCCCACCTCCTTTTCCCGCGATCATGATCTGCCTGCTCTCTATCCGCTGTTTGTGGTGGCCGCCACAATGGCCACAGTCAGAAGAAAGAGCATGCCGGCAGTGAAGATCAGCCGCATGAGGAGCTGGCAGGCGTCCGCCATTCCCCCGATGCATCCGATGAGCCGTTTGTCCGACACAGGCTCCAGGACCGCGGCGGCCAGCTTATACATGAGCGCCATGAGACCGGCCTGCACAAGGGGCACTGCGCAGAGCGCAAAGCAGATGATCACCCCGGCTATGCCGATGCCGTTTTTGACCACCACCGCCGTCCCCAGGATGACCTCCGCCGTGCCGCCGATGGCGTCCCCCACGCCCGGGATAGCCTCCACGCCCCGGGTCAGCACGCTTCGCTTCACGCTGTCTATGGCCGGAGCGATAAGCCCCTGTATGGTGTTCAGCCCGATGACAAGAGCCAGCAGAGTCTTCAAGGTCCAGGACACGACCGTCTCGATCAGCTCGATAAATCTGGACAGGTACTCCTCCTGGGACAGATAGTTCAGCACCTTGATCATCATGTACACGTGGAGAGCTGGCAGCAGAAGCTTCACCATGAACACCTCCACCAGCAGGATGACAAGGAGTGCCAGATTGTAGAACGCCGCAGCTGTCATGCTCCCTTTTGCCAGAGAGACGGCGATAAAATAGACCGGACAGAGGGCCTTCATAAATTCTGTCAAAAGACGGATCCCGTCCTCCACCCAGGCCGCCGCGCTCTGGAAGGCTCCCAGACAGAGGGCGATCATGAGCATGTAGAGCACGTAAAAGCTGATCTCCGATATCTGGCGCGCCTGAAAGACCTCCGCGAAATTGGCGAACACAGCCGCGATCACCGCGATGAGGATCATGTGGATCAGACTCTCCCGGTTTACCTCCAGGGCGTGAAAGAGCTGATCCGATATGAGCTGCCCAAGAAGGTCCACTGAGACGGACAGGTCCCCTGTGATGATGGCCCTGACAGTCTCCCCAAAGTCCAGCTTCTCATCCGGAAAGATCTCCTCCAGCGTCTCGTTGATCTGCTCCAGGTCCAGCTCCTCCTGAAGCAGCTCCTCTGCCCGGTCTGACTCCTGTGCCTGGTCTGACTCCTGCTCTGACGCCTGCACCTGCTCCTCCCCCTCCGTGTCCGCCGCCAGGCTCCTGACCGGTGCAAGGAGGCAGCAGGTGAAAAGGCAGCAGGCAAGGCCTGACAGCAGAAGGGCCAGGCCCTGTAGTGGCAGGCGGCTCCCCCTCCTTCTTACGCGGCTCATGACAGGAACTCCCCTATCAGCTCCAACAGGGAGAAGACCACCGGGAGGCCCAGCATGAGGACCGCCAGCTTGGCGAACACTTCGATCTGCTGGGCAATGGTCTGATAGCCCGCGTCCCTGCACAGAGCCGAGGAAAATTCGGCCACAAAGGTAATGCCCAGCATTTTCAGCAGCATCTCTATGTAGGCCGGAGCCAGGTCAATGTAGGCTGTGATCTCGTCCAGGCGGGCCACCACCGCCGCGATTCTGTCGAGAACGGCAAAAAAGATGAGAAGGCTGATGCCGGCGCAGATGTATATCCCGTATTCTGTTTTTTCGCCCTTGAACTGAATGGCCAGGAGCGTTCCCGCCACCCCCAGCAGGGCAATCTGCAAAATGTCCATCTTCCATCACCTTGTCTTCCCCGGCGCCCGCCACGCTGTCAGAACAGAGGGCTCTACAGCGAAAACAGGCCCTGTATGGCAGCAAACAGATCATAAATGTAGGGCACGATCCAGAACAGCACAAGGAGGAGGCCCGCCAGGCTTGTGAGAAAGGCCTGCTCTTCCCTGCCGCTGTGCTTCAGCACCTGGCTCAGCACAGAGACAAGGATGCCAACTGCCGCAATTTTAAATATCAGATCTACTTCCATCTTCTCCTCCTATATGAGCAGGATCGCCAGCAGGATGCCGCCGGACATGCCAAGGACCCTGTAAAGCTTTTTCTGCGTCTGCATGGTCTGCTGCATTTCCTCCATCCGTGTCTCCAGGTGCTCCGCGTACATCTGCAGGTGGGAGATCTGCATCTTCACATCCGCAGTCCCCAGATACCGCCCCAGGGCGTAGAGTCTCCTCTTCTCCCCCTCCTTCAGGGCAAGCCTGGCAAGGTGCTTCCTTGCTGTCTCCTCCCAGATGCAGGGCAGAGAGCCCTCCTCCCGCAGATCCATTTTCTCTTGCATGCTAAGGAGCCAGGAGCGGTAAGGCTCCTCCTGGTTTGCAGCAATGGCGAGGAAGGCCTCCGAGAGAAAGGATCTGGCGTACCGGATCTCCCCCTGGAGCATGTACACGATCCTGCGGATGTCCTGCATCTGCCGGTACTCCTCCTCCAGCGTGTCCGCCGCCCGAAAGCCGAACAGGGAGGCCGCGCCGATGACAAGAAGGCCGCCGGCCAGCCGGATCATCCCTCCCTCCTCACGGGCCGCCCGTACTCGTCGTATATGCCCTCCACCTGTCCTCTTCCCTTCAGGACGATGTACCGCTCAAAGCGCTTCTCGTCGATCATTTTTCTGGACACCGGCTTCTTTTTCAGCTCCTCGATGGAGGAGCCGTGCATGGTGGCGATCAGCTTGCATCCGCAGTGCATGGCATACTCTATGGCGTGCACATCCTCCTGGGCGCCTATCTCATCCACAGCGATCACCTGGGGCGCCATGGAGCGGATCAGCATGATCATGCCCTCCGCTTTGGGGCACCCGTCCAGCACATCTGTGCGTATCCCCAGATGGTTTTGGGCCACGCCCCTCCAGCAGCCTGCGATCTCCGACCGCTCGTCCACCACCCCCACTGTCATGCCCTTTACCAGCTGATTGCCGTCAGAGATCTGCCGGACCATGTCCCGCAGAAGCGTGGTCTTTCCGCATCCCGGCGGCGAGAGGATCAGGGTGTGCGCCACCCTGCCGCCCCGGACCACATAGGGCATGATCTTGTCCGCGCACCCTTCTATCTCGTGGGAAATGCGGATGTTGACCGAGGAGATGTACTTCAGATTTTTCACATGTCCTCCGTCCAGTATGACCTGCCCTGTCATGCCCACCCTGTGTCCTCCCTCTATCGTGATAAATCCCTGCCGCATCTCATCCTCGTAGGCGTAGAGGGAGTAGCTGCTCGTGTAATCCACCGCCTCCCTCACGTCTCTGGCCGTCACCACATAGGGGTGGCCCCTGCCTGGGATCTTCTCCTCACCCCGGCACCGGATCAGCAGCGGCTGACCGGTACGGAGCTTGATCTCCTGTAGCTCATCATAGTCTGTAATCTCTTTATCCAGCACCTGCCGCACCCTCTCAGGGAGGATGCTCCACACTCTTTCTTTCTGCATTGTTGTCCACCTCTTTAACCCATATATATGTTGTGGACAATCATTTATTCCTGTCAGCCTGTAAAAATAAAAAGACATGCCCCAGAGCCCATAAAAGGGATGAAGCATGCCTTTTGCATTGATCGCTTTCTGTATTCTTTTATATCCTGTGCGGTCTGTCTCTACTCCGCCACGTCCTTCATGCTGAAGGAGAAGCGTCCCATCTTGTCTTTTCCAAGGCATACGACCTTCACAACATCGCCCAGGGTGAGCACGTCCTCCACCTGTTTGATGTGCTGTTTGGAAATCTTGGAAATGTGGACCATTCCCTCTTTTCCCGGAGCAAACTCAAGGAAGGCGCCGAACTCTTTGATGCTGACAACTTTTCCTTCCAGCACCTGGCCTGCCTCGAACTCTGTGACAATGATCTCGATGAGGCGTCTTGCCCGCTCCATAGCATCGCTCTCTGTTCCACAGATGGATACGGATCCGTCGTCCTCAATATCGATCTTCACGCCGGTCTCCTCGATGATGGCGTTGATGGTCTTTCCTCTCTGACCAACCACATCGCCGATCTTCTGCGGATCGATCTGCATCTGGATGATCTTCGGCGCGTACGGTCCCACTTCCGGTCTCGGCTCAGCGATAGTCTTTGACATCACCTCGTCAAGGATGTAGGTCCTTGCCTTCTTTGTGGCCGCAATAGCCTCCTCAATGATAGGTCTTGTCAGACCGTGGATCTTAATATCCATCTGAATCGCTGTGATACCTTTGTGTGTACCGGCCACCTTGAAGTCCATGTCTCCGAAGAAGTCTTCCAGACCCTGGATATCTGTCAGCACCAGGTAGTCATCATCTGTCTCGCCTGTCACAAGACCTGCTGAGATACCAGCCACAGCCGCCTTGATGGGCACGCCTGCCGCCATCAGGGACATGGAGGATGCACATACGCTGGCCTGGGATGTGGATCCGTTGGACTCAAACGTCTCGGACACAGTACGGATCGCGTAGGGAAACTCACTCTCGCTGGGAAGCACAGGTATGAGGGCTCTCTCAGCCAGAGCTCCATGACCGATCTCACGGCGTCCCGGTCCTCTGGAAGGTCTTGTCTCACCTACAGAGTAGGACGGGAAATTATAGTGGTGCATGTAGCGCTTGGATGTCTCATGTTCATCCAGTCCGTCCAGACGCTGTGCCTCGGACAGCGGCGCCAGAGTTGTCAGTGTACAGATCTGTGTCTGTCCTCTTGTAAACATGGCAGATCCGTGTACTCTCGGGATCAGATCCACTTCCGCGGAAAGCGGACGGATCTGGTCGATGGCTCTGCCGTCCGGACGCTTGTGATCTTTCAGGATCATCTTGCGCACAGTCTTCTTCTGATACTGATATACCGCCTCAGGCAGCTTTGCCAGATACTCTTCGTTCTCTGCGAAAGCCTCCTCCAGCTTTTCTGTCACCTGGCGGATATTCTCTTCTCTTGTCTGTTTATCGTCTGTAAATACCGCTCCCTCCATCTCTTCAGGAGTAACGATCTTCTGGATGTCATCAAACAGTTCCTGGGGAACAGCGAAACTCTCGTACGCGTGCTTCGGCTTGCCGCACTCTGCAACGATGGTCTCGATGAAAGCAATGACTTTCTGGTTCAGCTCGTGAGCTGCGAAGATAGCCTCGATCATCTGTGCCTCCGGCACTTCGTTGGCCCCTGCTTCGATCATGATCACTTTCTCTTTTGTGGAGGCAACAGTCAGGGCCATGTCAGAGACCTCTTTCTGCGCTGCTGTCGGGTTGAACACGAACTCTCCGTCCACAAGTCCTACCTGTGTAGCGGAGATAGGGCCGTCAAAGGGGACGTCGGAAATGCATGTTGCAATGGCAGCTCCCAGCATGGCTGTCAGCTCTGGTGAGCAGTCCTGATCCACGGACAGGACCAGGTTCTCCAGTGTCACGTCGTTTCTGTAGTCTTTCGGGAAGAGAGGACGCATGGGACGGTCAATGACACGGCATGTCAGGATGGCGTTTTCAGAAGCCTTTCCCTCACGCTTGTTAAATCCGCCCGGGATCTTTCCCACAGCGTACATTCTCTCATTATACTCAACACTCAGAGGGAAGAAATCGATCCCCTCTCTCGGTTTCTCAGATGCAGTTGCCGTACACAGGACTGTTGTGTCGCCGTAGTGCATGAGCACCGCGCCGTTGGCCTGCTTTGCCACTCTGTCCACATCGACACGGAGTGTTCTTCCGGCTAATTCCATTTCATACTTCTTATACATGGCGTTCTCCTTTAAAAAATATTATTCAGCCGGGGCAGGCAAAACCGAAACTACTGAAAAACATATTTGCCGCCGCAACTGTGCTTTTCAGTGGTCTCGGAATTTATCCCTGCCCACAATCTAAGATATTATATCATAGAAACGACCGGCAGGCAAGAAAAAGGAACACCCATTTTGGGTGTTCCCTTCTATCTTCCGGCCAGATTATTTTCTCAGGCCAAGTCTCTCGATCAGTGCACGATATCTCTCGATATCCTTCTTTTTCAGGTATGCAAGAAGTCCTCTTCTCTGTCCAACCATCTTCAGAAGTCCTCTTCTTGAGTGATGATCCTTCGGGTTAGCCTTGAAGTGGTCTGTCAGGTCGTTGATCCTTGCTGTCAGGATAGCGATCTGTACCTCCGGAGAACCTGTGTCTCCCTCTCCTCTTCCATACTCAGCGATGATCTGTGCTTTCTGCTCTTTTGAAATCATGTTTCATTTCCTCCTTTTTCTTATACATGGCCAGGTATTAAGTAATGGTCGGAGTCTTCCTCTTACCGAACACCGGCTGTTCTTTACCACTTGCGTAGTATAGCATACGCAGATGGGAAAGTAAACACTTTTTTATTTTAAGCGGGCGAAAAATTCTCTGCCGCAGGCGATATCCTGCTCCACATGCCGTTTCATCTCCGCCACATCCCGGAACTTCTGTTCCGGCCGACGGAAGGACTTAAAGCGGATCTTTACCTGTTTCCCATAGGCATTGTCACTGTAGTCCAGAAGATAGCTCTCAATGAGCATCCTGCCGCTGTCTGTCACCGTTGGCTTGACTCCCAGGTTTCCGATGGCATTGTACCATTTTCCATCCACTTCCACCTGCTCCAGATAGACACCGTTGGGAGGGAGCAGCTTCTCTTTGGGCGGCTCCACGTTAAACGTAGGAAAGCCCAGCGTTCGGCCCAGCTTTTTCCCGTGCTCCACGGTACCTTCCACCCCGTAGGGGTATCCCAGAAGCGTCTCCACGAGATCCATTTTGCCGGCTGCCAGCGCCTCCTTCACAAAGGTGCTGCTGATCTCCCGTCCTTCATAGCGCTCCTTGTCCACCACTTCCAGCTGGTAGTTGTACTGGTCCTGGTATGCGGCAAGCATGTGGATGTCTCCTCTCTTTTGATGTCCAAAGTGAAAGTCCGTGCCCACCACAACATAGTCCGCGTGGAAAAGCCCGGCCAGCACATCCCGGATAAAGTCCTCTGCACTCATCTGGCTGAAAGTCTCTGTAAAGGGGCAGTCCACCAGATAGTCCACCTGGTCCTCCAGATGCATCTGCCGCTCCGCTTTCGTCATCAACACCTGGTAGGGGCGCTCCAGACGACGGTACAGAGGCTCCATGTCAAAAGAGCAGACAATGCTGTTGATACCGTCCATCCTGCTATATTCTGTTACCCGCTCCACCAATTTCTGGTGTCCTCTGTGCAGGCCATCAAACTTTCCAAGCGTCACGGCGCTCCTGCCTGTTCCGCTGAAAGCCTCCAGTCCATTTATATACTGCATTGCGATCCCTTCTTTGTCGTCAGTCCTGCCCCTAAGGGCTGAAAAACATTTTTTCATTCTTGTATAGATTACTTTTCTGCTGATAGCGGTACAGGGCGATAAAACGGCCCGAGCAGTCGTACATGCGCACCACGTCCCCGTCCTTTATCTGCGTCGCTTCTCCTGTCTGTCCCTGCAGGCGCAGCGGATTGCCGTTGTACAAAAGCGCCTCCAGATATCTCGGCACATCCACTCTGGGACAGGTCTCAAACACTCTGTCCACCGGTATCAGGTGTTCTGCAAGAGCGCCCGTATCCCGGTACTGCTGCAGATCGGAGAGCTTCAGGCTGTCCTCTATCCTGAAATTCCCCACTCTGGTACGCAGCAGCTCCTCCATGCATCCGCCCACGCCCAGCATCTCCCCGATGTCATCACAGAGCGTGCGGATATACGTGCCTTTGGAGCACTCCACTTCCAGCCAGACGCGGGGAAGTTCCATCTTCTGTATCTCTATCCTGTGGATCTGCACTTTCCGGGCTTTGCGCTCCACAGTCTTTCCTTCCCTTGCCAGCTCATAGAGCTTCTTTCCGCCCACTTTCAGGGCAGAGTACATGGGAGGCGTCTGCATGTAGTCTCCGAGGAAGCTCTTCACTGCTCTTTCCACATCCTCCGGGGTGAGGCCGGAGGCATCTCTTTCTTCCAGACAGGCGCCGGAGATATCCTGCGTATCTGTCCTTCGCCCAAGCAGCAGCACAGCCCGGTATGTCTTGCTTTTATCTGTCAGTACGCCGCACACCTTGGTTGCTTTTCCCAAACATACAGGAAGGACGCCCTCCGCATCCGGATCCAGCGTCCCTGTATGCCCGATCTTCCTCTGACCTGCGATCCCCCGCAGTTTTGCCACCACATCGTGTGATGTGTAGCCTTTCTCTTTGTAAACATTGAAAATGCCGTCCAACATGTATTATGCCTCTTCAGTCTTCGTTTCTTCCTGTTCCAGCTGGCGGACGATCTGCCCTGCCAGGTTATTGATCACATCGTGCACCGTCCCGGGCATGGTACAGCCGGCCGCCTTCACGTGGCCGCCTCCGCCGAAATATTTCGCCACTTTGCTCACATCCACCTTCTCTTTGGAGCGCAGGCTGACTTTGTAGACATTGGGCTCCAGCTCGTAGAGGAAAATGGCAACCTCCACGCCTCTTGTGACCCGCAGCTGGCTGACAATGCCGTCCAGCTCTTTTGGCGTCACACCGTAAAACTTCATGACAGACTGGGACACTGAGGAAAAGATACACTGCCCATGCATGAAGACAATACTTTCGAGAAGGGCTCTTCCCAGGATCTGGTTCTGCGCATAGCTCTTCTCATAGTAAGTGCGCTCAATGATGGAGGGGGCATCCACTCCCTTCTCCAGCAGCTCCGCTGCGATCCGGAAGGTCTCCGGACCTGCGCAGGAATACTGGAACACGCCGGTATCGTGGACGATCCCTATATACAGTGCCTCCGCCATTTCCTTTGTGATCTTCTCCTTGTCGAGAAGACGGAAGATCAGCTCCGAGGTGGAGCTTGCATCCGGCACAATATAGTTTTCGTCTGCAAATGCCTGGTTGCTGATATGGTGATCCACACAGAATGTCTGGCCCGCACGCTCGAACAGAGGCCTGGAAAAACCCAGACGCTCAGCGTCCCCGCAGTCCAGACAGATAAACAGGTCACATGTCTGCTCCGGCTGTACCTCATGTCGGATCTCCTCCGTCCCCCGGATAAAGGAGAAATGAGAGGGGATCTCCTCCAAATATACTTCAGTCTCTATGTCTCTATAGTTCTCCTTCAAATACTGGTAAAGTCCCATGCAGGCGCCGACGCAGTCGCCGTCGGGCCGCACGTGTCCTCCTATCGCAACAGAGGTCTTACCCTCAAGAAGTTCTGCCAGTTTATTCTGCATCCTCCGCATCTCCTTTTTGATCCATGCCTTTGGTTACATCTGCTATCTTCCTGGACATATTGACGCCGTACTCAATGGACTGGTCCAGGATGAACCGGATCTCCGGCGTGTTTCTCATGTTTAGTCTGTGTGCCATTTCTCTCCGGATATACCCTTCTGCACTTTTCAGACCGGCGAGGGTATCCGTCTGGGCTTTCTCATCGCCCAGCACACTGATGTACGCCTTGCAGGTCTTCAAGTCCGGAGCCACCTCCACAGCGACAACAGAGGTCCACGGTGCAACCCGCGGATCCTTTATGCCGCCGCGAAGGATATTGGAGAGTTCCCTTTGCACTTCTGTGTTGACTCTTGTATTTTTAATGCTGTTCTTTTTCATAGATCTCTCTCCTTTTCGCGGCAGCCAGGCAAAAAAGCCTATCTGGGGATCTCTACCATCTTGTAGGCTTCCACCTGGTCTCCCTCTTTGATATCATTATAGTTTTCAAAGACAAATCCGCACTCATAGCCGGATCTCACCTCTTTGACATCATCCTTAAATCTCTTCAGTGATGCAAGTTTCCCGTCGTAGATGACCACGCCGTCACGGATGATCCTTGCCTGGCAGTCTCTCTCAAATGTGCCGTCCAGTACATAGGCTCCTCCGATAGTGCCAACGCCGGAAGCCTTGAATGTCTGACGGATCTCCGCATGACCCAGCACCTTCTCTTCGAAGACAGGATCCAGCATCCCCTTCATGGCAGCCTCCACATCCTCGATGGCATTGTAGATGACGCGGTACAGACGGATATCCACGCCTTCTCTGTCAGCAGTCTCCTTGGCCACAGCATCCGGGCGCACATTGAATCCAATGATGATGGCATTGGACGCAGAGGCAAGGCTGACATCCGACTCGTTGATAGCGCCCACGCCGCCGTGGATGACTTTTACGACCACTTCGTCGTTGGACAGTTTCAGCAGGCTCTGCTTCAGGGCCTCCACAGATCCCTGCACGTCGGCTTTCACGACAATGCCAAGCTCTTTCAGATTGCCCTCCTTGATCTGGGTAAACAGATCGTCAAGAGACAGCTTGGATTTTGTCTCCTCCAGAAGTTTTGCCTTGTTCTGGGAGATAAATGTATCTGCAAAGCTTCTTGCTTCTTTCTCGTTCTTGCATCCCACAAGCACTTCTCCTGCGTTGGGGACATCGTTGAGACCCAGGATCTCCACCGGCATGGAAGGACCTGCCTCTTTGACGCGCCTTCCCTTGTCGTCCATCATGGCTCTTACTTTTCCGAATGAACTTCCGGCAGCCACCGGATCGCCCACCCGCAGGGTTCCTTTCTGTACCAGAACCGTGGCAACCGGACCTCTTCCTTTGTCCAGCTGGGCCTCGATCACAAGACCTCTTGCGCGGCGGTTGGGGTTGGCCTTCAGCTCCATCATCTCCGCTGTCAGGACGATCATCTCCATCAGATCGGAAAGTCCATCGCCCGTCTTGGCGGATACAGGAACAAACACGGTGCTTCCGCCCCAGTCCTCGGGGATCAGCTCATGCTCTGCCAGCTCCTGCTTCACACGGTCAATGTTGGCGCTTGGCTTATCGATCTTGTTGATAGCCACGATGATCTCAACGCCGGCTGCTTTCGCGTGGTTGATGGCCTCCACTGTCTGAGGCATCACGCCGTCATCCGCAGCCACAACGAGGATGGCAATGTCCGTGGAATTGGCTCCGCGCATACGCATGGCTGTGAAAGCTTCATGTCCCGGTGTATCAAGGAAGGTGATCTTCTCTCCGTTGACTTCCACCACGTAGGCACCGATATGCTGTGTGATACCGCCTGCCTCTCTGTCGGTTACGTTAGTGTGGCGGATGGCATCCAGAAGAGAGGTCTTTCCGTGGTCAACATGGCCCATAACGCAGACCACCGGCGGACGTTTCTTCATCTTCTTCTCGTCCTCCTCCTCTTCCTTGAGGAGTTCCTCGATCACGTCCACAACCTCTTCCTTCTCACAGAGGATCTCAAATTCAAGAGCGATCTCTTCCGCTGTATCGTAGTCGATCTCCTGATTTACTGTGACGATCTTGCCCTGCATGAACAGTTTCTTGATGATAGCGGAAGGAACAACTTTCATCTTGTCAGCCAGCTCCTGGATGGTCAGCACTTCAGGAATAATGATGGACTTGATCTGCTCCTCCTGTTTCTGCTCTTTGTGCTGGGGCTTCTGAAGCTGGTTCTTGGGCTCCTGTTTCTTTCCTTTGCCCTTTGTCATCCTCTCGTCTTCATCGCCGCGGTAATCTTTCTTCTTGTAGTCATCCTTTCCTTTTCCTTTGGCTCTCTGGGGTTTCTGTCCCTCCAGAGCAGGTGCGGGAATGGATGTGTTCTTTCTGGACTGGCGGTCCTTGCCGTCTCCAAAGCGGCCGCCCCGATTCTCACGGCTGTCACGCCTGTCGTCCCTTCTGTCGCCTCTGTCACTGTCAAACGGCCTGCCGGAGCGCTGTCCGGGCCTTCTGTCGCCTCTCTCGCCGTTTTCGCGTCTGTCATCTCTTCTTTCCTGCCCTGGTCTTCCCTGTGCACGGCCATCTCTTCTGTCACCTCTCTCGCCGTCAAACCCTCTGCCGGGACGCTGTCCCTGGGGTCTCTCCTGGCGGCCTGCCGGACGTCCCTCTGTCCTCGGTCTGTCACTATGGGTTCTCTCTGTCTGCGGCTTCTCAGAGGTCGCTCCCGGACGTCCTGCCGGGCGGGCACCACCCTGCGCTCTCTCGGCTGCACCTGCCGGACGGGGACCTCCCTGCGCTCTCTCAGCTGTGCCTGCCGGGCGGGCGCTCCCCTGGGGTCTCTCTCCCTGGGGTCTTGCTCCCGGGCGGCCGCCCTGCGGTCTATCGGACGGTGCTCCCGGGCGGGATCCTGCTCCACGCTGCCCCTGCTGGGGTCTTCCCTGACGCATCAGATTTTTCCCATCCCGGCTGTTCTGTGGCCTGAAGACATGGACAATATTCTTTTTCTTCGGGGCTTCCTCTTTTTTCGGAGCCTCCTCCTTTTTCTTGCCAAAAGCCTTTCTGAGCATCTGGGCGTCATCATCTTCCAGAGAACTCATGTGGCTTTTTACTTCTATATTCTTGTCTGCCAGAAACTCCATCAGATCTTTGCTGGATCTGTCAAGCTCCTTTGCAAGCTCATACACTTTAATTTTCGACATGCAATTACCTCCTCTATGCAGCATCATTATCTTTCCGTATCAAGATGTTTCATGATCCCTTTTGCAAACCCGGTATCCAGGACTGCCAGGGATGCCCGGAATTCTTTTCCCATGGCATGGCCCAGCGTATCTTTATCTGCGTAAAAACGGATGGGCACTTCGTAATACTCGCACATATTCCGAAATTTTTTCTTTGTATTATCCGATGCATCTCCGGCGACGATCACAAGGGCAGCTCTGCCTGTCTTTATTTCCTTTTCTGTACAGAACTCTCCGCTTGCCGTCTTTCCCGCCTTTGTCGCAAGTCCGATCATGGACAGGGCTTTATTTTGACTCAATCTCTCTCATCTCCCTTTCCAGCATCTCATAGACGTCCTGGGGGATCGCCTGTTTGAACGACCGCTCCAGTCCTTTCTGCCTGATCGCTTTCGCCAGACAGTCGGAGGAGGGGCACAGATAAGCGCCTCTTCCGTTCTTTTTCCCGGTGGCGTCCAAAAGGAATTCTCCTTCCTGGGTCCTGATAACACGCAGCATCTCTTTTTTACTCTTCATTTCCTGGCATCCCACACATTTGCGCATGGGGATCTTTTTATTACTGTTCAAATGATCACCTATTCTTCCGTCTCATGGAACTCTATTTCATCCGGGTCGTCTCCGTACGGCTCCTCGTCGTAGCTGCCTTCATCGTAGCTCTCCTCACCGTAGCCTTCTTCTTCATACCCGTAATCATCTTCATAGTTCTCGCCGTAGCTGTCATCGTAGTCCTCGTCGTAGCCTTCCTCGTACACTTCTTCCTCGTATACGCCCTCGCCAAGCTCCATGTAGTTCTCCGGAAGCTCGCCGGACTCGATGGCCTGTGTCTCGCTCTTGATATCGATCTTGTAGCCTGTCAGTCGTGCTGCCAGCCTTGCGTTCTGTCCCTCTTTGCCGATGGCCAGGGAGAGCTGATAATCCGGCACGATGACGCTTGCTGTCTTCTCATCGGGATCAGCCATAACAGAGATAACCTTTGCCGGGCTCAGGGCATTCTCGATCAGGATACCCGGGTTCTCATCCCAGTTGATGATGTCGATCTTCTCACCTCTCAGCTCATTGACAATAGCGTTTACTCTGGCTCCGTTCATGCCGACGCAGGCGCCCACCGGATCCACATCCGGATCATTGGACCAGACAGCGATTTTTGTACGGCTTCCCGCCTCACGTGCGATGCTCTTGATCTCCACGATGCCGTCCTTCACCTCGGTAACTTCAGCCTCAAAGAGACGCTTCACCAGCTCAGGATGGGTACGGGACACCAGGATCTTCGGTCCTTTCGTCGTATTCTTAACCTCCACAACGTACAGCTTGATACGCTCTGTGGGCTTGAACACCTCGCCTTTTACCTGCTCGTTCTCTGTCAGCATAGCATCCGCCTTGCCCAGGTTGATGCTGATGTTCTTTCCTACATAGCGCTGCACGATACCGGTCACGATATCTTTCTCTTTTTCAAAATACTGGTCGTAGATCACCTGTCTCTCTTCCTCGCGGATCTTCTGGAGGATCAGGTTCTTGGCATTCTGCGTTGCGATACGGCCAAAAGATTTGGACTCCACCGGAATCTGAACCACATCGCCCAGCTCATATTTGCTGTCAATGTTCTTTGCGTCCTCAAGGCTGATCTCTTCTACCTTGTCTTCCACTTCCTCAACAACCGTCTTCTCCTGGAGAAGTTTGTAATCGCAGGTCTCTCTGTCCATGATGACCTTGATGTTGTCTGCCTTTCCAAAATGGTTCTTGCAGGCATTGATGAGAGAATTCTCAATGGCATCCATCAGCGTATCTTTGCTGATATCCTTCTCCTTTTCCAAAATATTCAACGCTTCCAGTAATTCTGTGTTCATGTGACTTTCCTCCTAAACTAAAAATCGAATGCCAGACGAATAAGCGCGATATCGCCTTTCTCAAATGTTTTTAAGCTTCCATCTTCCATTTCTATTGTTACAGTGTCCTTATCATAATCCTTAAGGATCCCGGTGAATTCTTTTTTCCTGTCCACCATGCGGTACGTGCGGATCTCCACTTCCTGTCCAAGGCTTCTCTTAAAATCCTTCTCCTTTTTCAGGGGACGACCAAGCCCCGGGGAGCTGACCTCCAGGATGTAGGCCTCGTCAATGAAATCCTTCTCATCCAGTATGTCAGACAGTTCCCTGCTGACCATCTCACAGTCATCCACATTGATGCCGCCCGGCTTGTCAATGTAGGCCCTCAGATACCAGTTACCGCCCTCCTTGACATACTCTACGTCCACCAGTTCAAATCCGTTCCTCTCTATAATAGGAAGAAGGATCTCCTCGGTCTTCTGTTCATACGTTTCTCTCTTCGCCAATGTAAAACCTCCTATCGTACCTTGCGCGCCAGGCAGGCGCTGATAAAGACATAGATTCAGCGGAAAATATATGAAAAATGGAAAAGCTCCCTATCATATAAAGAAGAGTGAACTTTCGTCCACTCTTCTGCCGCATGCTTATGTAACTGGCATTTAGTATAGCACTCCTTTTTTCGGAAATCAAGGGGTTTTACATAGATTTTGCCAATATTTCTTATTTATCCCCGGTTCTTCACTCCCTGGGTATCTCTCTTTCCGATCCGCAGGCGGTTCAGCGCCACTTCCTTCTCCTTGTAGACAGCCTTCGGATCTTCGCCGTCCTCAAACAGGTAAGCTGCTTCCAGCTCGTCGTTCTTTTTCAGGCGGATCCCCCGGACGCCCACAGCCCCTTTCTTCTTCTCGGACACTTCTTCTGCCGGGAAGCGAAGGAAATAGCCGTCCCGGGTCTGCAGTACCACGTACTGATTGTCATTGATCACTGCCACTGCAGTAAGAGAGTCGCCCTCCTGCAGCTTGGTGGCCGCTATGGTTCTCTTGGATACCTGGAACTCTGTTCCTGCCACTTTCTTCACCATTCCCTGCCTGGTGGCAAAGAACAGCATGGCAAAGCGCATCTGCTCCGCGTCGCACATGTAGACAATCTCCTCGGAAGTGCTGTCAAAGTTACTCATATTGTCTATGGGCTGGCCTTTGTCCCGGAATTTTCCGTAGGGCACATCCAGCACCTTTACCTGGTGCATTTTTCCTGTGTCGGTGAAAATACAGATCTTTCCTGTGTTGAGACAGGTCAGGACAAACTTGTTCTCGCTGTCCGCTGCCTCCCTGTTTCTCTCATAGGTGGACGTGTCCACGCACCTTGCGTAGCCGAAACGGTCCATCAGGAACACCACTTCCTGCTCCTCGAGCTTCTTCTCCTCGAAGACCGCCTCTTCCGCATTCTCCACCACGGTTTTTCTTGGAACAGCGAATTCCTTTTTAAAGGCGTCCAGCTCCTCTATGATGACGTCCGCCATGGAGTCATAATTGTTCAGGATATCCTCATACCGGGCAATATTGGCAAGCGTCTCCTCATGCTCCTTCATCAGGGCGTCTATCTCCAGTCCGATGAGACGGTACAGGCGCATCTGCAGGATGGCGTCCGCCTGGCGCTCTGTGAACCGCAGCATGGATGCCATCTTCTTTGAGATCTTTGACTTGAATGTAATGTTTTCCGTAATGCCCTGGGTGAGACAGGCCTTCGCATCCTGGACGCTGCGGCTGCCCCTAAGGATCTCGATGATCAGGTCAATAACATCGCAGGCTTTTATGAGACCTTCCTGGATCTCTTTTTTCTCCAGCTCTTTTGCCAGGAGAGTCTTATATTTTCTGGTGGCCAGCTCAAACTGGAAATCCACGTGGTGCTCGATGATCTTCTTAAGGCCCATGGTCTCCGGGCGCCCGTCCGCCACAGCCAGCATGTTGACGCCGAAGGTGTCTTCCAGCCTGGTCTTCTTGTAGAGCATGTTGGTCAGGTTTTTGACATCCGCGCCCTTCTTCAGCTCAATAACAATGCGGATACCTTCCTTGGAAGACTGGTTGGAGATGTCCACAATATCCCCCGTCTTCTTCGTCTCCACAAGGGCGCACACATCATTGAGGAACTTTCCGATGCCGGCGCCAATCATGGTGTAGGGGATCTCTGTGATGACAAGGCGCTGCTTGCCGCCTTTCATGTCCTCCACTTCCACTTTGCCCCGGATCTTGATCTTGCCCACACCAGTCTCGTAGATATTCAGAAGGTCGTCTTTGTTTACCACGATGCCCCCTGTGGGGAAATCCGGACCTTTCACATATTTCATCAGCTGTCTTGTGCTGATATCATCGTTTTTCATATAGGCTTTCACCGCATCGATGACCTCGCCCAGATTGTGGGTGGGGATGCTGGTAGCCATGCCGACGGCAATTCCCTCCGCCCCATTGACCAGAAGGTTGGGAACACGCACCGGCAGCACTTCCGGCTCTTTCTCCGTCTCATCAAAGTTGGGGACAAAATTGATAACGTCCTTGTCCAGATCCTGGAGGAACGCCATCTGGGTAAATTTGGCAAGTCTTGCCTCAGTGTACCTCATGGCAGCCGCCCCGTCTCCTTCTATGGAGCCAAAGTTGCCGTGGCCGTCCACAAGCACCATGCCCTTCTTGAAGTCCTGGGCCATGACCACCAGGGCCTCGTAGATGGAGCTGTCCCCGTGAGGGTGGTATTTACCCATGGTATCTCCCACGATACGGGCGCATTTTCTGTAGGGCCTGTCCCAGCGGATGCCCAGCTCATGCATATCGTAGAGAGTACGTCTCTGGACAGGCTTCAGCCCGTCCCGCACATCCGGGAGAGCCCTGGCAATGATTACGCTCATGGCGTAGTCGATATATGATTTTTTCATCAGATCAGAGTATTCTGTCCGTATGATCTGTTCTTCCGGCATATCTCTTTACTCCCTTCTATATGTCAAGTTCAGCCTCTGTGGCATTGTCGTAGATAAACGCACGCCTCGGCGGAACCTCGTTGCCCATGAGCATCTCTGTCACACTGGAAGCCATGCGGGCGTCCTCGATCTCCACAAGCTTCAGGATGCGGGTCTCCGGGTTCAGCGTGGTCTCCCAGAGCTGCTCCGCGTCCATCTCGCCCAGACCTTTGTATCTCTGGAGCGCGAAGGGACCGTCGTGAGTCTTCCTGTACTTTTCCAGCGCTTTATCGTCGTAGAGATACTCCTCTTCCCCCTTCTTGGGCATGGCTTTATAGAGAGGCGGCATGGCGATGTAGACATGTCCCTCGTAGATCAGCTCCGGCATAAAGCGGTAAAAAAGCGTCAGGAGCAGGGTGGAAATATGAGCTCCGTCCACATCTGCATCCGCCATGATGATGATCTTGTCATATCTTAATTTGGAAATGTCAAAGTCGTTTCCATACCCTTCCGAGAAGCCGCAGCCAAAGGCGTTTATCATGGTCTTGATCTCCGCGTTGGCCAGGATCTTGTCAATGCTGGCCTTCTCCACGTTCAGGATCTTTCCACGGATTGGAAGGATGGCCTGGAACATGCGGTCTCTTGCCGTCTTTGCGGAGCCTCCCGCAGAGTCTCCCTCCACGATAAAGATCTCACACTTAGAGGCGTCCCGGCTCTCGCAGTTAGCCAGCTTCCCGTTGCTGTCAAAAGAATATTTCTGTTTTGTGAGAAGGTTGGTCTTGGCGCGCTCCTCCGTCTTCCTTATCTTGGCCGCTTTCTCCGCGCAGGACAGGACTTTTTTCAGGTTGTCCAGATTCCGGTCAAAGTACCGGACGATCTCGTCTCCTGTCACCTTGCTGACCGCCTTGGCCGCGTCCGGGTTATCCAGCTTGGTCTTGGTCTGCCCCTCAAATCTCGGATCCGGATGTTTGATGGAGACGATGGCAGTCATGCCGTTGCGGATATCCGCTCCGGTAAAGTTGGCGTCTTTCTCCTTCAGGATACCCAGCTCTCTGGCATACTGATTCATAGCTGTCGTGAAAGTTGTCTTGAAACCGGTGAGATGGGTTCCGCCCTCCGCATTGTAGATATTGTTGCAGAAGCCCAGCACATTCTCGTGAAATTCATTGACATACTGAAAAGCGGCTTCCACCTCGATGCCGTCCGCTTCACCTTTAAAATAGACCGGCTCATGGACCGTCTCTTTTTTCTCGTTCAGTTCCCGGATAAAGCCCAGGATCCCGTCCGGCTCATGGTAGGTAATCTTCTCCGGCTCCGGTCCCCTTTTGTCTTCATATATAATAGTAAGCGAAGGATTGAGATAAGCCGTCTCGTGCATGCGGCTCTTGACTTCTTCCCCCCGGAACTTTGTCTTCTCAAAAATGGTGTCATCAGGCAGGAAGTTCACCTTGGTTCCGGTCTTCTTTGTCTTTCCGATCTTGGGAAGGAGTCCGTCCTCCAGCTCCACTACAGGCACGCCCCGCTCATACCGGTCGTGGTGGATATACCCCTCCCTGCTGATCTCCACATCCATGTAGGTCGAGAGGGCGTTCACGACAGAGGAACCCACACCGTGAAGTCCTCCGCTGGTCTTGTAGGCAGAGTCATCAAATTTTCCGCCGGCATGCAGTGTGGTATAGACGATGCGGGCTGCCGGCAGTCCCTTTGCATGCATGCCCACAGGGACGCCGCGGCCATTGTCGCTGACCGTGCAGGAACCGTCCTTCTCCAGCGTCACCCGGATCTCGCTGCAGTAGCCTGCCAGATGCTCATCCACCGAATTGTCCACCATCTCATAGATCAGGTGATTCAGTCCTTTCGTGGAGACACTTCCTATATACATGCCCGGCCGCTTGCGGACAGCCTCCAGGCCTTCCAGTATAGAAATACTGTCTGCATCATATGTGTTCTTATTTGCCATGTTCCTTCCGATCCTTTCTCTCCCATTTCTGGTATTTTTCTACACACTGTTTCAATATTAGCACAAAATGTAGGGCCTTGCAAATAAAACAGCGCGTGTTTCTAGCCCACCAGTACCGTGTGGAGCAGATCAGCCAGCACCTCCATAGCATTTCGCATCTCCTCCACGGTGTTGGTCTGGGCGCCAGCCTCCACCAGAAGGGTTTTAGGCATGAAATGCATGTTATAGCGGTAGCCCCTCAGATAGATCCGCCTTGTAAATCCCGGGTATGCATTGTTCGCCGCCACCTGCATCTGCAGAGAGAATGCAAGATTATCCTGGATATAGGGATTGGCCAGATAGTCGATCTCCCCGTTGGCCCGCGTCTTGCTCAGGCCGTTAAAGAACATGATCTGTGCCGTGGGTTTCCCATTCACCTCGGTCACCAGGTGCGTTCCTTCGTTCACACCGTCTCTGTGCAGGTCAATGACCACTTCAATGCTTGGATTTTCCTCCAGGATTTTCTGCAGATCCGGCTTTGCCAGATCATAGGCAAGACTCCGGTCCAGCTTTCCGTCTATCAGGTCGTAGACGCCTGTGTGATGCATGGTAGGGATATGGTAGGTATCATTTAAAAGCGTGGTAAGATAATCCCCGATCCCGACAATGGAAGTAGACGGATCTCCCTCCACTGAGTCTGCAAACATCTCCTGGGAGTGGGTGTGGTAGATCAGAATCTTCGGCCCCTCTGTGCTCTGGTCGATCTTCATGTTTTTACTCAGAAGATCCGCTCCGTTCAGTTCATCCGGCCGTATCATGGTGGTGCTGTCCACTGTGTAGAAATTGCCCAGCAGGTAATCGAAGTTGCTCATCTTTTCGATAGAAGTATCTATCGGCGTGCCGGAAGTATGTATGGTGGTCTGGGCGGAGTCGTCTGTTCCGCTGACCAGCGTGCCGTCCGCTCCCACTTCATTCTCATCCCCTGCCTGCTGGGCCAGGATCAGCCGATATGTGGCGTCGTCCTCCACATCTGTCTCCTCCGTTTCCTGGCTGTCCACGTAACTTCCAATAGGCGCCAGCAGGCGGATGCCGCCTGCCAGCAGACTCTGGACAGAAATGTCCATCTTGCTTTCTGCGCAGGATGCCCCGGGCAGGTACATCTTCTCCGACTGCCCCAGCAGGATCTCTGCCATCTGCCCTCCTATATGATCCAGCGGATGAAATCCCGCCTGCACGGTCCCGTAGAGGGCCAGTACAAGCAGGATCACTCCCATTGCTATTCTGTTTAATCTCCATCTTTTTCCCAACAGCTCTCCCACCTGCTCGTCTCATATTATTCGGTCCGTTCTGCCGCTTTTACACTATATGAGGCTTCTGTCAGCATTATGAGCAGCATAGCTGGTTCAGCGCCTCTGATATGGTATAGCTGATCCTCTTTACCGTCTCATCCACATCTTTCGGCGTGACAAACATGCCGTTCAGATGCGGGGCGATCAGCTCCTTGACAAGTTCATATTTTTCGGCACCATTGTATCCCTGCAGGACCACCCCCACCCCTTTCAGCGCCTCCGACTGTTCCATCTGTGCGATCAGATTTTCCATGGCGTCATTGACGATCGTAGCTGCGTCCACCACTGTGGGCACACCAATGGCAATGACAGGAACTCCTACAGTCTCTTCTGTGATCGCATTTCTCTGGTTTCCCACCCCCGACCCCGGGCTGATCCCTGTGTCTGTGATCTGGACGGTGCGGTTCAGCCTTTTGGAGTTTCTGGCAGCCAGGGCGTCTATGGCGATGACCGCATCCGGCCTGGTCTCCTCCACCACACCCCTGATGATCTCTACCGTCTCCATGCCGGTCTGTCCCATGACTCCGGGCACAATGGCACTCAAAAGACATACCCGATCTTTTCCCATGGCATATTTCCCGTATTCTTTTACAATGTGCCTTGTAATATTCAGATTGTCCGCCACGTACGGTCCAAGTGCATCCGGCGTCACCTGGCGGTTTCCCAGTCCCGCCACCAGGACGGAGAAATCTTCTTTTCCTATATCCAGGAGCTGTCTGAGGAATTGCAGGATCTCTGCCGAGACTTCTCTGTGATATCCCTCATCCGGCACGGTCAGCTCCGGGGCCTCCAGGGTGATATACGTTCCCACTGGTTTTCCCATGATCTTTGCGCCATTTTCAGTCTCGATCCTGACCGTTGTCACTTTGATATTCCTTCCCTCATCGTTGTTTTCTTCCAGCACCACTCCGGGGATCTCCACATTGTCCGCCTCAAATCGTTCTTTTTGTTCCAGTGCCAGGTCTGTCCGGATACTGTACTTCTCAATCATGTCTGATACCCTCACTTCAGTCTCTGTTTTTATTGATAGTTTTTGCAATATTTTAAGAAATATGTATTGACATCCCGGAAACCTTGGCATAAAATAAACTAGTATGTTTCGTTAGAACGTCCGTGTCCGGCTCTAACGAACGGTCATCGATTAATTTCGAAATAGTTTTATGGAGGTGGACAAGTTGGCTAACATCAAATCTGCTAAAAAAAGGATTTTAGTAAACGAAACAAAGGCTGCTAGAAATAAGGCAATCAAATCTAAAGTTAAGACCTGCGTGAAAAAAGTTGAGACAGCCGTTGCAAACAAAGATGCCGCTGCTGCTGCAGAAGCTCTTAGAGTTGCTACAATCGAGATCAACAAAGCAGGAAGCAAGGGTGTTTATCACAAGAATACCTGCGCAAGAAAGATTTCCCGTTTAGCAAAAGCTGTTAACGGAATTGCTTAAGAATAAAGAGATTAAAAAAAGACAACCATACCGTCAGTGGTTGTCTTTTTTATTATCCGCACTACTCTCTTTACAGCGCCGAGTGTCCATAGCTGTTCACGAAAGCATCTACTTTCTGCCCCGCCGTGCACATGGGACAGTTTCCATCCGAATATTTCTCGTAACCAGGCACATCCTTCTGCGTAAACACTGCATTGATATCCATCCCAGCCACTTTTGAGACAAGACTGAACGCGGCGCAGATTCCGTTCACTCTTCCGCCGTAATACAGAGTGCTCTCAATGGCCTGCATCATAGTCTTGCCTGTTGTGATAAGCCCTGCCACGATCAGGATATTCTGTCCCTCGATCATCCTTCTTGTGTTGTCACGAAAGATCATCTGTCCGGCTTTGTCCGTCTCGGGCGACACAACGGAAATATTCTTTCCCGTGTTGATGGACACCGTTCCCGGTCTGGAGAGAATGTCTGCGATAAAAGTCCCGACAACTTCCATGCCGTCAAGGCACACAACAGTATCTACCTCTGTCGTGGCCAGATACGGCTCTGCCATTACTTTGGCTGTCTCTCTCGCATTGTTGCACCTGGACTTCATGGTAGACAGGTCAATGTATGTGTTGACGTGGGAATGCGTCGTCACAAAATGACCTCTCATAACTTTCACCCTTGCTTTCGGGTTTTTCCAGGAGCGTAGATCCTCAAAATGCACATCCATATTCCCAATTCCTCCCTTCTGCTGCAACTTATTTTTCCTTTTTTCTGCTAATTCGTATTTTATCACAAATTAACAGAAATTGGAATATTGTCAGATATATTTTTGTACATCTCTTAACAAAAAAGGCATCCCCCGGAGTGTTCTGCCCCGGAAGATACCTCTCTTAAACTCTTATAAATCTGTACCACGGATTAGTTGTTGATCAGTTTGTCCTCGCCGTTCCAGCTGTAAAGCTTTCTGATCTCTTCGCCGACTTTCTCTGCCGGATGCTCTGCAGCCAGTTTTCTCATAGCCTTGAAGTGTACCTGGCGTCCTGCATCAGACATATCTGTAAGGAAGTCTTTTGCAAATGTACCGTCCTGGATGTCGGCCAGGATCTTCTTCATAGCCTTCTTTGTATCCTCTGTGATGATCTTCGGTCCTGTAATGTAGTCGCCGTACTCAGCTGTGTTGGAGATGGAGTATCTCATGCCGGCGAAACCGCTCTGATAAATAAGGTCCACGATGAGCTTCATCTCATGGATACACTCAAAGTATGCGTTTCTCGGATCATATCCAGCCTCTGTCAGAGTCTCAAATCCAGCCTGCATCAGAGCACATACACCGCCGCAAAGAACAGCCTGCTCACCAAAGAGGTCTGTCTCTGTCTCTACGCGGTATGTAGTCTCAAGAAGTCCGGCTCTTGCTCCGCCGATGGCAAGACCGTATGCAAGTGCGCGGTCCCATGCCTTTCCTGTAGCATCCTGCTCAACAGCGATCAGACACGGAGTTCCTTTTCCAGCCTGGTACTCGCTTCTTACTGTATGGCCGGGAGCCTTTGGAGCGATCATGGTAACGTCAACATTCTTCGGCGGTTTGATGCATCCGAAATGGATGTTGAAGCCATGTGCAAACATCAGCATGTTGCCTTCCTCAAGGTTCGGCTCAATGTCTTTTTTGTACATATCAGCCTGCAGCTCGTCATTGATCAGGATCATGATCACGTCTGCCTGCTTTGCAGCCTCTGCTGCTGTATAAACCTGGAAGCCCTGTGCCTCTGCCTTTGCCCATGATTTGCTTCCCTCATAAAGTCCTACGATAACGTCACATCCTGACTCCTTAAGGTTCAGTGCGTGTGCATGTCCCTGGCTTCCGTATCCGATGATCGCGATCTTCTGTCCTTCCAGTGCTGCCAGATTACAGTCTTCCTGATAAAAAATTCTTGCTGCCATTTTAACATTCCTCCTAAAATATGATGATTTTATATTGTTAAAGGATATTGTCCTTTAGCGGTCAACTATGCCTCATCGTCCGCAGACCATGTCTTCTTCTGTCCGTCCTCGTCGATAAATGTAATATCTTTCATTCCGCGGGACAGCCCGGTGATACCTGTTCTTGCCAGCTCCAGGATCTCATATCCGTCCAGCAGATTTAAAAACGCCTCCAGCTTTGACTGGTTTCCGGTAAGCTCCAGCATCAGAGAACCTTTCTCAACATCCACGACTTTGGCCCGGAAAATGTCCGCCACAGAGATGATCTCCGCTCTCTGGGCTGCGTTGGCCCTCACTTTCACCATGATCAGTTCACGGTAAACGGACTCTCCTTCCTTCAGCACCTTGATCTCGATCACGTCCTCCAGCTTGCGTACCTGCTTCTCGATCTGGGAGAGGATCAGCTCATCTCCGCTGGCCACGATGGTGATCCGCGTAAATCTGGGATCCGCCGTCACGCCTGCCGTGATGCTGTCGATACTGTATCCCCTTCGGCTGAACAGGCCGGAAATACGGCTCAGTACACCTGGATTATTATCTACGAGCAATGAATATACTCTTTTCATACCTGCACCTCTTCTCTCTTGATTTTCAAAAACAGAGTGCGTTCTGTTTTTTAATAATAACAAGGATCCACACTTTTGTCAAGCGGTTTACCCCTGTTCCGCAATTTTTTCTGCCAGCTCTGTCAGATAGACCCATCTTTCCATTTTTTCATCCAGCTCTTCCTGCACCCTGTCCTTTTCCTCCATCAGCTCTTTCAGCTTCACAGAGTTTGTGGCATTGGCCATGATATCTGCATCCAGCTTCTCAATCTTTTCTTCCAGCGCCGCGATATCTTCATCGATGGTCTCATATTCTCTCTGTTCTTTGTAGGAGAATTTCAGCTTTGTACTCCGCGGCTTTTTCCAGTCTTTCTCCTTTCCAGCCTCAGCTTTTCTGTCGCTTCCGGCCCCTGCTTTCACATCCGGGACGGCCTGGCCCCTGGCCTGGATATAGTCAGTATATCCGCCTTCATACTGTGTAAGCGTTCCATTGCCGGAGAACTCAAAAATCCGATCCGCCACATTGTCCAGGAAATACCGATCATGGGAGACGGTCACCACAATCCCCGTAAAAGAGGAAAGATAGTCTTCCAGGATCGTCATAGTAGGAATATCCAGATCATTGGTACACTCATCCAGCACAAGGAAATTGGGATTAGACTGCAGAATCCCCAGCAGATACAGCCTCTTTTTCTCCCCGCCGGACAGCTTTTCAACCGGGGAATACTGCATTTCCGGTGTGAAAAGGAAGCGCTCCAGCATCTGGGATGCAGTGATCCTGCCCTCTTTTGTCTGCACATATTCACCGATATCTTTCACATAGTCAATGACCCGCTGTTTTATATCCATCTGGGGCAGCTCCTGGGAAAAATAGGCAATGCGCACGGTCTCTCCCACTTCCACCTGGCCCTCATCCGGCTCCGTCTGCCCGGCAATGATCTTAAGAAGCGTAGATTTTCCGCAGCCGTTAGGTCCTACGATCCCCACTTTCTGGTTCTTGAGAAAAATATAGTCAAAATCACGGATGAGGATCTGCTCTCCGTATGCCTTGCTTACATGGTGGAGTTCCACAGTTTTCTTTCCCATTCTTGTCTCCACGGAATCAATCCGTGCCGTCTCTTCCGCCACAGGTCCTGTCTGATTTTTCAGCGCTTCCAGTCTCTCCAGTCTGGCTTTCTGCTTGGTGGTTCTGGCGCGGCACCCTCTCTTTGCCCACTCCAGCTCCATGCGCAGCACGCTCCGGCGCTTTCTCTCAGAGGCAAGCTCCATCTCCTCACGGGCCGCTTTCTGCTCAAGGAAACCGGAATAGCCGGCCTCGTAGCTGAAGATCTTTCCGTCATCGATCTCCAGGATCCGGTTTGTCACCTTATCAAGGAAATACCGGTCGTGGGTCACCATCAGGATGGTCCCCCGGAAGGCTTTCAGATACTCCTCCAGCCAGCCTATCATCTCCTGGTCCAGATGGTTGGTAGGCTCATCCAGAAGAAGCACGTCAAAGGAATCGGCCAACACCTTTGCCATGGCCGTCCTCTTCTTCTGTCCCCCGGACAGGGTATCGATGCGGGCCTCCCAGTCTGTGATGCCCAGTTCATTTAAGTTACTCTGCACTTTCCAATCCACATTCGGATCCCCGGTGAAGGCCCAGGAGGACACAGTCTCCTCCTCTCCGAACTGCGGCGTCTGGGAAAGGTACGCCATGCGGATGCCGTTCTGTGTAATGATCTGTCCCTCATCCGGCGTCTCAAGACCTGCCACAAGTCTTAAAAGGGTGGTCTTACCGGTTCCGTTCAGTCCGATAATGCCTGCCTTCTCCCCCTCCTGCACACCACAAGAAGCGTCCTCAAAGATTGTTTTCCCGCCAAATATTTTGCTGATGTGTTCTATGTTGATGATATTCATAAGTAAAACCTCTCCATATATTTCCTGCCTCTGCAGGGCATCTTAAGGCGCACAAAAAACACTGCACCCGACGCTATTTTATCTAATTTCCCTTCTCCCTGCAAGTATCCGCAAAAAAGGCTGCCGGCCGTATAGATTTTTGTGTTTCCTATTGACTGTTCCCCGGGGGAACATGCTATAAAGGAAGCACAGAAACGTATGAAACCGGAGGATGACAGCATGAAAATCAAGGAAGCTGAGGAACGGACCGGGCTGACCCGCAAGGCCATCCGGTACTATGAAGAAAACGGGCTGATCCACCCGACCCAAAAAGAAAATGGATATAAAGATTACGACAGCGCAACGATCCAGCGCCTCCTGATCATAAAAAAGCTGCGCCTGCTGGATTTTTCCGTCACCGAAGTCCGCCTTTATCTGAGCGGCGGCGCTCCCTCCTCCATTCTGGAAGAAAAAATCCAGTGCAAACAAAAAGAACTGTCCAGGACAAGGCAGTCCCTCCGCCTTCTCCAAAAGCTGAAGAACGGCGCGGATCTGGCGCATCTGGATGTAGAAGGTCCCCTTCTTGGGGACACACTGGATCGGATACAGCGCATTCTATCCGGCAATCTTCTGTTCGCCCTTGCCAACCTGTGCTCCTTTCTGGTCATCACGGGCATCCTCATTTTTCAGGCGGCACACAGCCCTGCCTTCACTCTGCCGCCACCGATTCTCTTTCTACAGTGCTTTCTCACTGTCGTTCTGGGACTCTGGAAAACCCGGCTCAAGTCGAAGGCTCTTGAAAGAGGCGTCTTTCTTCGAATGATCATGCCCGCGGAAGCAGCCATGATGTTTCTGCTGTGCGCCTTTACCTTTGCCGTGGCCGGCCAGATGGTGCTGAGCCGGATCTGGCTGATCCACAGGGCGCTGGCACAGATGGACGGCAGCCCGTCCATGACCGCAGTCATTCTTCTCCAGGGCCTGTGCCTGCTCCTCTACGCAGCGCTGGATCTGACTATGGTTGTTCTGCCTTTCACTTCAGCCATGCGGACCCAGGCAGAATTTACCACCGGGAAGCAGCCCACATCCCGGCAGCCACGCCTGCAAGACAGAACACAACGCTGAGGAGCACATACAGCGCGGAAAGCACCGTCTCACCCTTCTCCAGAAGCCGCCAGGCCTCCAGGGAAAAGGTGGAAAAGGTCGTAAATCCACCGCACACACCTGTCTTCAGAAACAGGATCAGCCCCTCCAAGTCCCACAAAAACAAAACCTGTCATCTGCATATTCTTTAACCTCTTCTTACAATTTTACAATGCGTATTTACAGTGCGCACCATACCATTATAACACACCAAAGGACAGGGCCCAAAACAGGTTCCTGTCCTTTATAAGTCTTAAAGTGTATATGGTTTTGTTAGAATTTACGCTTTCTGTGCTTTGCGCGCCGCACGCTTTTTGCCGTACCAGAGAATGAGGCCCACATAGACAGCCGCCGCTACGATACCAATCACGTAGGCTGCGCCCCACGGTACATTGAAGCCAATCTTGGCATTGACAATGTATGTGATGGTGACAAACGCATACCATGCGCCCGGGATCAGAGGCATCCAGACAAATCTCGCTTTTCCGTTCTCAAACATCCAGACAGAGATGGCGATGAACGCGAACAGGGACAGGGTCTGGTTGGACCATGCAAAGTATCTCCACAGGATGTTGAATCCTTCCGCGTTGCTCTTCGCGAACACGAGGATCACAGCCACAAGGATAAAGATGACAGCAGCCAGTCCCAGACGTTTCTTCACATTCTTCTGGTCAATATGAAGGGCATCAGAAACCGCCATACGAAGGGAGCGGAGCGCCGTGTCGCCGGATGTGATGGGAAGCACGATAACACCCAGAAGGGCGATAACGCCGCCCACAGGTCCAAGGATATCCTTGCAGACAACGCCAATGGTAGCTGTAGCCAGTCCCGCGTCAGCAGCCTGCAGGCCCAGGTTGTAGACACCCATGGCGCCGGCAGCCCACACCATAGCGATGAAGCCCTCCAGGACCATCATGTTGTAGAATGTCATGCGTCCCTGACGCTCACTCTTCATTGTACGGGAGATGATGGCTGTCTGGGTGGAATGGAATCCAGACAGGATACCGCACGCAACCGTGATGAAGAAGATCGGGATAAAGTGGTTCGCGCTGAAGTAGTCACCGTAGGATACAAGCGCGCCGTTCCAGCTGTCCCAGAGGTTGATCAGCGGATAGCCCTTCACGAAGAGGCCGATAAACACACCGATAGCAGAGAACAGAAGGATTGCTCCGAAAATCGGGTAGATGCGTCCAATGATCTTGTCAATAGGGAATACAGTAGCCACCAGATAGTAAACAAAGATCACACCGTAGATCACCCATGTGGATACGGATGTAGCTGATCCATCAAATCCGAATACCTGTGTAGCTGCGATATCGCCAGGTGTATAGATAAAAACAGCTCCTACCAGGAGAAGCAGCAGGCTGCAGAAAATCTGGTAGAACGTGTACACACCCTTATTGCTGTACCTGCGGATCATATCCGGCATCTGTGTTCCGCCGTCACGCAGACAGATCATACCGGAAAAATAATCGTGCATGGCACCGCCGATAATATTTCCGATAGGAATCGTAATAAACGCGATAGGTCCGAACAGAATACCCTGGATAGGTCCAAGGATAGGACCAGTACCTGCAATGTTCAGCAGGTTGATCAGACTGTTCTTCCACTCTCTCATGGGAACGTAATCAAGACCGTCCTGTTTTGTGTAGGCAGGAGTCTTCCTGTCATCAGGACCAAAAACATGCTCGCAAAATTTGCCGTACAGCGCAGCGCCGACGAACAAAATGGCGAGACCGATAATAAAAGTTGCCATATGTTTCCCTCCTTTTTCTCATTCCATATGTTACACTTTTATGCACCACTTTAGTGTAACAGCGTGAATTTCAAATGTAAATGAACTATTTTAATCAACATACCTTGATCTTTTTTAATCTTTTTCGCAATATTCTGACTTATCTTCTCATTTTCCGTGCCGGGTGCTATAATGTATCTGTCATTTTACGAGGAAGCGAGGAACCAATGTGCTGAAATTTTTAGAGGAAGAACAGATCGATCCGCGGGTCATTGAAGGGATCAGAGAATTCCGCCGCAGGTTTGTACCGGAGGCAGACGACACTGTGCTGCCCCGCTATTTTTATTACGGAAAAGAAGTCTGGGAACAGGCTGCCCAGGCTCTTCTTGCAGGGGAAAACCTGCTTCTTGCAGGGGCCAAAGCCACAGGAAAAAACGTACTGGCAGAAAATCTGGCCGCCGCTTTCGGCCGCCCGGTGTACAATGTGTCTCTTCATATCAACGCCGACGCCGCCTCCATGCTGGGAACTGACACATTTAAAGACGGGGAGGTGAGTTTCCGCCCCGGCCCGGTCTGCGAAGCTGCCACGGAGGGTGGTTTCTGCGTGCTGGACGAGATCAACATGGCCAGAAACGAAGCCCTGGCCGTGCTCCACTCTGTCCTGGACTTCCGCCGCAGCATCCAGATCCCCGGCTATCAGAAGATCCGGATACATCCGGCTTCCCGCTTCATCGCCACCATGAACTACGGATATGCGGGCACGAGGGAGCTCAACGAGGCACTCTCCTCCCGCTTCATGGTCCTTGCCATGCCGGAGATTGCAAAGGAGGATCTGTCCCGGCTTCTGGAAAAAGAATTTCCATCCATGAAGCCGGAGTATGTAAAGCAGTTCACTTCCCTGTTCATTGATATAAGGGATAAATGCAGAAGCGGGGAGCTGACGGAGAAAGTCCTGGATCTGCGGGGACTCACCGGAGCCCTGCGGATGATGGAGGGCGGCCTTGCCCCCTGCCAGGCGCTGGACATGGGCATCACAAACAAAACTGCCGATGATTACGAGCAGTCTCTTGTGCGGGACATCATCTCCTCCCGGATCTCCAGAAAGGCCGACAGGGATACCATCTTCACAGTGTAAAAGGAAGGCAGGATACATATATCATGGAAACAAAGAAGCTGCCCCGCCCGGAAAGGAGGGCGCTGAACATTATCTGGACCGCCGCCGGCGACTACTCTTTCACGCCCGCCTTTACAGCTTTCACCCAGGACGGAGAGCCGGATTTCTACATGAATTCCATCATCGGATATGTGCATAAATGGTATGACCCGGACATTATGAATGATCTCTTTGACCGCATCAGCGGCTCCGCTTTCAGCGAGACGCTGGACGGCCTTTTGTGGGTGGCTCTGGAAAACTGCGTCTACGAAAAGGAGGTGGCAGACCGCCCGGTCCTGACGGAGCTGCGGCGCCGTCACGCAGAAGAATTCTTCGCCTGCGAGCTGACACGTTCCCGTCAGCAGTGGATGGCCCAGAACAGCCTTGTCTACGCGCTGCAGGCTGCCCGGTGCCGCCTCGTGCTGGGAAAGGACATGGGCCTTGCCAATCCCTGGGAGCGCAGCCTTTTTCTGGCTCTTCAGTACGACGGTTCCCTGACCTCCCGGGAGATCGCGGACAGGACCATCCAGGTATTCCGCCGTTTCTTCCACGCCGGCTTCTCCTCCGGACCTGGCCGCCTTTCCATTCTCGGGAAAATGCGAAATAAAATGCACCAGTTCCTTCTGAAAAAACTGCCCTCCCGCCTGGTGCGCACAGACACCCTTCTCATGACCGGAACCGCCGCCGCAAATGGCCGGGTGGCGGAAGGACGCCGGGGCCTGGATGCCAGGCGCCGCAGTCCCGCGGCACAGAGGGCTGACCGGCTCTATATTGAAGGATGCTTTGGCAGGCCGCTCCTGTCTGATGAAGAGCATCATCTGGTGGAAGATCTGCTCTGTACAGGCGCCCACGCGGACTCCCACCTCTATTTTACAGACGGAAAGCAGAGCCCTGCCCCCTCTCCGGATCCGGCCATCCAGAAAGTGCGCCGGGACGCCAGGGAGCAGATGCACAAAAACAAAGCCCACTTCCAGGGCGGATACCGGCTCTACAAGGGAAGCATCACCCGGCTTTCCCAGCGGATCCGGAACTGTCTCCTTGTCTACCCCCAGCCCATCCGTGTCCGCAGCCGCTCCGGAAGGCTCTATCCCTCCCAGATTTGGAGAGGGCTGTATCTGCATGATCCCCGGGTCTTCATGGACACGCTGAACGAGGCGGAGGCAGACTTTTCCGTGGATCTGATGCTGGATGCCTCCGCGTCGAGACTGGAAAGCCAGGAGATCATCGCCGCCCAGGGCTACGTCATAGCCAGAAGCCTGCAGCTCAACCGGATCCCGGTGCAGGTCTTTTCCTTTTTAAGCGTCCGGGGATGCACGGTTATGCAGAGGTTTGTGGACTATGACGGGACAGGCGAAGGCTGTGCGGAGCAGATTTTCCGATATTTCGCCGCTGGCTGGAACAGGGACGGACTTGCCCTTCGAGGCGCCGGCCATCTTATGGAGGGTTCCCCGGCAAAGAACCGGCTTCTTATCATTCTGACGGACGCCAGCCCCAACGATGACCGCCGCATTCCCCCGGATCCGGCCGCCAGAAGGCTTGTCAGCCAGGATTACTCCGGCCGCGCCGGCGTGAAGGATACCGCCGCCGAAGTCCGTGCTCTCCGCAAAAAGGGCGTGCACGTGTGCGGGATACTGACAGGGACAGACGGAGACACAAAAGCCGCCAGGGAAATCTTCGGCACCGAGTTTGTCCGCATAGAAAAGATGGAGCGCTTCAGCGAGGCCGCCGGCGTGCTCATACAAAGACAGATACAAAAGCTGACCATGCACTAGGGAATGGGATCCCGGACATGGCCAGCTTTTTTTCATGCTGAAACTCTTGTTCCAGACTCTTTATTTTACTTCAATTAGTTCATATTCCCGTGTGCCGATGCCGATCTTCTCCGCGTGAGCCAGGCAGGTCTCCCACTCGCTCTCCGGCGTGGTGTTGACAAAGTGGTCGTGGTGATCGCAGAAATCATGCTCGTGCATCCGGTCGTCAAGAAGGCTGCCCGGGATGGGCTGCTGTGCATTGCAGGCGTCCGCGCAGGCCTGGTCTAGGGCCACCGGATCAAAGCTTGCGAACATGCCCACATCCGGCAGGATGGGAAGATCATTCTCCGCATGGCAGTCACAGTACGGAGACACATCGATGACAAGATTGATGTGGAAGCTGGGTCTTCCGTCCAGCACCGCCTTGGAGTACTCGGCGATCTTCATGTCCAGATCTTTCACAGCTGAGCTGTTTTCATTGTAGATAGCGTCAAAGTTGCAGGCCCCCAGACACCGTCCGCAGCCCACACATTTACTGTGGTCAATGCTGGCCTTCTTCTCGTGGAAGGAGATGGCGCCGTGGGCGCAATTCTTTGAACAGACAGTGCAGCCCACGCAATGTTCCTGGTCCACGGTAGGTTTTCCGCTGTTGTGCTGCTCCATCTTTCCGGCCCGGCTGCCGCAGCCCATACCGATATTCTTCAGCGCGCCGCCAAATCCGGTGGCCTCGTGCCCTTTGAAGTGGTTCAGACTGATAAAGACGTCCGCGTCCATGATGGCCCGGCCGATCTTGGCCTCCTTCACAAGTTCCCCGCCTTTCACGGGTACATAGGCCTCGTCTGTTCCTTTCAGACCGTCTGCAATGATGATGTGACAGCCTGTGGAGAGCATGTTGAACCCGTTCTCAAAGGCTGCACTCAAATGCTCCAGGGCATCCTTTCTTCTGCCCACGTACAGCGTGTTGCAGTCTGTAAGGAAGGGGCGCCCTCCCAGCTCTTTGATGACATCCGCCACAGCCTTGGCATAGTTGGGACGCAGGTAGGACAGATTGCCCGGCTCGCCAAAATGGATCTTGATGGCCGTCATTTTCTTCTCGAAATCAATGTCCCCGATGCCCGCCTTTCTGATAAGTTTCTGGAGCTTTCCGGGAAGGTTCGTTCCGGGAAGAGCCCGAAGGTCCGTGAAATACACTTTTGCTTTTTCCATGTCTTTCTCCTTTTTATTTATCATTTTTATTTATATCTTTTCAGCTAAGGTCAGGCCTTTTTAAGACCCGGCACAGACAGAAGCAGCACGGCTCCCAGGATACAGACGATGCCCAGCACATCCATCCCGGCAAACATCACGTGCATTATAAGGGCTGAGGCTATGGTGGCTGTCACAGGCTCCACCGAGGCCAGCAGACTGGCCTTTGCCGCCCCGATCATGCGCACGCCCTCCATATAGAAGGAAAAGGACAGCACAGTCCCCAGCACGACCACCACGGCCATCGCTCCCACTGCCTCCAGATCCCAGTGCCCCACAACATACCAGGGATGAGTGAACGCGGACAGGACAATGCCTCCCACCAGCATTCCCCAGCCTATGACGCAGAATGTCCCGTACTTTTTCATCAGCTTTGCAGGAAGCAGGTTGTATACCGCCATCATCACCGCCGACATAAGTCCCCAGGCAAGGGCCTTTCCGGAAAGGGACATGGATCCCGGATTTCCGTGAGTCGCCAGAAGAAACGTCCCTGCCAGTGCCAGGACGAGAGCCGCGATCTCAAAGCCCCTGGGACGTCGCCTCATCCTGACAGCCTCATACCCGAGAATCAGAACAGGCGCTGTGTACTGCAGCACAGTGGCAGTCCCCGCGTTGGACAGTTCCACCGCCGTATAGTAGGAAAGCTGACACCCCGCCATACCCAGAATGCCAAAAAGAATCTGAGTGACGGCGTCTTTTCTGTCTGTCCAGATCTTCCAGAATGTAGCCCGCTGTTTCACAACCACGGTGGACAGAAGCAGGATGCCCGCCAGCACAAGACGCACGCTGACAAGCCACCTGGCATTGGTCCCCTTGTATTCAAATAGAAACTGCCCGAAGACGCCTGCCAGTCCCCAGAAAATGCCGCCGATCAGGGCGATAGCCATGCCCCGCAGCGCTTCTCTTCGCTCCATGTTCGTCATAATATCTGCCTCTTCATCTGTATTTTTTCAGAACAGAAAAATTCCCATATCTCCCTTTTTTCGGGGACTGATATGGGAATGCTTTCCTGTCTGCTATTGCGGCAACTGTTCTAGTGCACCGCAGCGTAAGGTTTTCTTTTGAAAACTTCCTTTGCCCTGGGGTCCACTTTTGACTCCATGGTATAGTAGGATCTCATCAGATCCGCTTTGATCCTCTTGCGGCTTCTTCTCTCTTTACGCATCTTTATCAACCTCGCTGTCTTAAAATTGTTGCTATAAGAAGAGTAGCACATCTTTGTCACAAAAGGATTAAGCCTTTGTCAAATCAAAGTAAAGCTTTCTTTATTTTACAGTTTTCCCATAAAAGATCAGCCCGACTACCCCGGGACCCGCGTGGGTGCCGATACTGGGGCTCACGTCGTTGATCACTACATTTTCAAATCCAAGTTCTTTTACATGCTCCTGCACGGCAAGGGCATCGTCTATACAGTCACCGTGGACAATGGCCACAGGCCGGTCCTTTCCGAAATGTTCTGTGTCCAGACACTGCTCCATTCTGGTCACAAGGGTTTTGAGAGCCTTTTTTCTGCCCCGCACAGTGCCGTCAGACTTCAGTTCCCCGGTGGATGTCACCGTAAGAAGAGGCTTGATGTTGATCATGCTGCCCACCACAGCCGTTGTCTTTGAGACACGCCCGCCTCTCTGGAGATGATGAAGGTCATCCACTGTAAAATACACATTGATGTGGTCCCTCTCACCTTCCAGCGTGTCATAGATTTCCTCCATGGAGCAGCCCTCCTCTTTGAGACGCGCCGCCCCCATGACAGACACCCCCTCCCCCAGGGATGCGTTGAGGGAGTCGAAAACGAGGATTTTTCTCTCCGGATACTCCTCCATCAGGTCCCTGGCCGCCACCTGGACATTCTGACAGCTTCCGCTGAGGGCGCTGGAGAAGGCAATGTGGAGTATATCCTTTCCCTCCTTCAAGATCTCTGTGAATTTCTCACGGATCACCTCCGGATTGTTTGCCATGGACTTGGGAAGCTCTCCCTTTCTCATGGTCTCGTAAAATTCCGACGGCTCCATCTTGATCTCATCCCCGTACACCGTCTCCCCGAACATATAATACTGGGGGATAACAGGGATGCCATACTGTGCCAGGAGCTCTTCCGGCACGTCTGAATTGGAGTCTGTTGTGATCACAAAATCTGCCATAGTAAAAAACCTCCTTGCGAAACACCGCTTTGCCCATTATATCGCATTGCCGGTAAATTTACCAGTGATTTGATTTTCTTCTTTGCAATTTGCCTGTTTAGTGATAAAGTAGTATGGTAGTTTCCTGTCCGCGCTGACGTACAGGGACAAAAGGTAAATCTATCATCACATAGGAGGAAATTATGTCTGGTCCAAATCCATCTGTCAAAAAAAATCACGCGTCTGTATTTGAACTGAACGGCGTGCCGGCCTTCGGCCAGGCCCTGCCCCTGGCTCTCCAGCACGTAGTCGCCATGATCGTGGGATGTGTCACGCCGTCCATCATTGTTGCAGGTGTAGCCGGGATCAGTGACAGCGACAGGGTCATCCTCATACAGGCAGCCCTGTTCTGCTCTGCCATCAGCACACTGCTCCAGCTTTTTCCGTTTATTAAGTTTGGGAATTTCCAGCTCGGGAGCGCCCTGCCTGTCATCATGGGCATCAGCTTCGCCTACGTGCCCAGCATGCAGGCCATCGCGGGCACCTACGACATCGCCACCATCCTGGGAGCCCAGGTAGTGGGCGGCGTCATCGCCATCATCGTGGGCTTCTGCATAAGGAAGATCCGCATCCTGTTCCCGCCCCTTGTGACGGGGACCGTGGTCTTCACCATCGGCCTTTCCCTGTACCCCACCGCTGTCAACTACATGGCGGGCGGTACCTCCAGCGACTCCTACGGCTCCTGGCAGAACTGGCTGGTTGCCTTCTTCACGCTGGCCGTTGTGACAGGCCTCAACCACTTTGCCAAAGGCTTCTTAAAGCTGGCCTCCATCCTTGTGGGTATCGTGGCGGGCTACATCCTGGCCATCCCCTTCGGACTTGTGGATCTGTCCGGCGTTCAGTCTGCCGGCCTCTTCCAGCTCCCCCAGCCCATGCATTTCTCCATGAGCTTTGAACCCTCCGCCTGCGTGGCCATCGGACTTCTGTTCGCCATCAACTCCATTCAGGCCATCGGAGACTTCTCCGCCACCACATCCGGCAGCATGAACCGGATGCCGGAGAACAAGGAGCTCCAGGGCGGCATCGTCATGTACGGCGTCAGCAACATCCTGTGCGCCTTCCTGGGAGGACTGCCCACAGCCACCTACAGCCAGAACGTAGGTATCGTCACCACCACGAAGGTCATCAACCGGTGCGTGCTGGGCCTGGCCGCCATCATCCTTATGATCGCCGGCTTTGTGCCCAAGTTCTCCGGACTTCTGACCACCATCCCGCAGTGCGTGCTGGGCGGCGCCACCATCTCCGTGTTCGCCTCCATCGCCATGACCGGCATCAAGCTTATCTTCCAGCAGGAGATGAACTTCCGCAACACCTCCATCGTGGGGCTCTCCGTTGCCCTCGGTATGGGCATCACCCAGGCCTCCGGGTCGCTGGCCGCCTTCCCCGGGTGGGTGACCACTGTATTCGGAAGCTCACCGGTTGTCGTTGCCACGCTGATGGCCATTCTTCTGAATGTCATACTCCCGAAGGAGGAGAAAAAGGAATAGTAAAAAGAGAAGGAGGATTCCCAAAAGGTGTCCTCCTTTTCCTGTCCTGCGTTTTCTCCTCTCACACATAGATCTCCGAGAATTTCTCCGCACTCACGGGCCTGCTGTAGTAGTATCCCTGGCCCTGATCACAGCCCATCTCCCGCACCAGTCCTTCATCCTCCTCTGTCTCCACCCCCTCTACCACGGTCTGTATCTGCAGATCCTTCGTCAGCTCCACCACCTTATTCATGATGATAAGCTGACGCCTGTAATCCTCCTTCGGATTCTGCAGCCGCAGCAGAAATTCACGATCTATCTTCAGCTCGTTTATCTTCAGGCTGGCCAGCGTGTTGAGAGAGGAATATCCACTTCCAAAATCGTCCATGGAAATCCGGAAGCCCATCCTGGTCAGCCTGAAGATCCTCTCGTTCAGCTCCTCGATATTCTCCATAGCCAGCCCCTCCAGTATCTCCAGCGTAATGAGGCTGGCCGGAACTCGGTACTTTTCCAGAAGCGCCTTCAGCTTGTCAATATAATCCGCCTCATAAAACAGAAGCTTTGACTGATTGACAGACAGGGGCAGCGGCTTCTTGCCCTGTTCGATCCAGGACCGGATCTGCGCACATACCTTCTCTACCATATACATGTCCAGCTCGGCGCAGAAGCCATTGCTCTCAAATACGGGAATAAACTGGCCGGGATAGATCATCTTCCCGTCCTCCGGGATCCACCTCACCAGCGCCTCCGCACCACAGACCTTTCCCGTGCCCAGATCCACCTTGGGCTGAAGATACATGTGGAACTCTTCCCTTTCCAGGGCTGTCGCCATGTGGCTCTCCACGTAGTTTTCCAGTATCTCGTCCTCGTGGAGTCTGGTGTCGTAAAACCATATGCTCTTCTTTAATGACTGTCTGGCAGTATTTAAAGCAAATTTCACATGAGTCATGCTTTTCTGCACAGAGGGCTCCTCATCCTTTACATCTGTTCCGATCACCCCACCACAGTAAAGCATGATCTGATAGCTGCCGTTATTGCTCACTACGTACCCGCTTATCTCGGCTGTCATCTCTTCCAGTCTTCCACGTATCACTTTCCTGTCCGTATCCCGGAGGAGGATGTAGAACAAGTCATCTGTGCTCCGGCAGAAATATTCTCCGTCCTTTATATGAGACTCTATTGCTTCTTTAATGCGGCACAGCAGCTGGTCCCCTTTCCGGCTCCCAAAAATCTCATTGAAGAACTTGAACTGGCGCACATTCATGGCTATCAGACTGTATTCCTGAGTTCCTTCGATGATCTCCGAGGCATCCTGCTCGAACCTCGCCATATTGCAGGCGCCTGTCACAGGGTCATACCAGGCACTTCGGATCAGTCTGTGGTTACTCCGGTATATCTGCCGGTAGCCATAGAAAATGAACAGCAGGAGAGCCAGCAGAACAGCCACGGTCAGACTCCTCATGCTTGTCATAAACTGATAGATGCTGCTGTTCACGCTCTGTGCCATCTGTACGCTGAACAGATACCATCCATTTATCTCAAGCGGCTCCAATAGGATCTGATAGGTCATGTCTCTGTACGTGAATTCTGATGCGCAGGCTTCTCCCGCAGCCATAGCCTTCCTGATCCGCTCCTGCTCCTGTGGCGCTATATAGTCCCCCTCATAAATATTCTCTGTTTTCTCCTCGACCACTCCGTCCTCCGAGCGCACGAGGATCGTGCCGTTGTCTGAAATCAAATGGATATATCCCTGTCCTTTCAGGATTGTCCTGTCCTGCAGGAGCTCCTCAAAGGTCTCCGCACCTACTCCGGCAACAAGAGCCCCCGCAATCTCCTCCCCCGAATATACCGGGACCGCATAGGCAAACACATTTTTCTCTGTGCCCCGTGGATGATATATTTTAGAGATCCCATTCTCTCCACACCATGCGTCCTTCACCACAGCCTGCACATTTTCATCCATGTCTTCCAGTGAAAGCTCATCTTCGATCATCGAGTCCACCGTCACATTAATCCCCCTCCCGGAGGTATCAAAATATCCCATACGGTCAAATTCCGTATATTGCTTTGAAGCGAGAAGCCCTCTCATAAATCCATCTGTATCCATTTTCCCAAACTGGAGGAAGCAGGCCAGCGTGTTCAGTGTCTGGAGATCCCCCTCGATCTGCCTCTGGATATTAATCTTGTACTGTTCAGTATTACTTTCCATCTGTCTGGTCAGCGCATTTTGCAGTATACCTCGCAGGTGGAAGGACACTACACTTCCCCCTGCAATGATCATAATACTCACCGCAATGACCACAACTGTCATCCGGTTCAGGCGTTTTCTTAAAGTCCTTTCATTCATGTCTCTCTCCTGTATCAGATGCTTTACATGCCGTTTTTCTGATCCGCTTCCCAGATTTCACAGTACCCTTTTTTCTTTTTGACCCTGTACAGAACCTGATCTGCCATCTTGTATAATTCCAGAAAGCTTCTCGGCCGGCTCCCATATATGCCGCCTATGGACACCGAGGTGCCGCTCAAGGGATATTTTTTTTCTGCCTCCTCACCGTACATGCGGATCACCTCATCGGCCTTTCTCCTGATCGCCTGCATGTCCTTACAGGGATAAGCCAGCACGGCAAATTCATCCCCTCCCACGCGTATCACCACGTCTGTCTGTCGGAAGATCTGCTTGAGTATCCTCCCGGTAAAATGAAGCATCCGGTCTCCCTCCTCGTGGCTGTACAGATCATTGACTTTTTTGAAATTGTCCAGGTCGATCATGAAGAAGGCGTAAGGCATGGGGATTTTCATTCTCTCGGCAATCTGTATTTCCCCGCCGCGCCGGTTATAGACCTCTGTCAGGAAATCCCGGGAGGACTCCTCCATAAGGCGGATCCGGTTCTGGACATCCTCCGAAATATCCACAAGAACGCTGATGACTGCCTCCCTGCCGTCCTCGGTAACAATCCTCCTCCCTACATCCTGCACCCACAGGTAGCCGCCCGTTTTCTTTTTGATCCTGTATTCCATGACATACTCACCGTCTGTCTCCATCCTGCTGCGGATGAGCTCCGCAACTCTGTCCGCATCCTCCTCATAGATCGCATTGGCCACCCTGCTGTTCACGGCATTCACAAACTCTTCATAAGTATATCCCATCATTTCCAGCATTGTATCGTTGATAACATACAGCGGGAAGCCTTCCTCAAGGTATCTGCCAATCACACCTCCGGGGATCATTCCACACATAATGTCCAGGAGAAGCTTCTGGGTTCGCTCGTTGAACCTGGCCGCCTGCCTGGACAGGAAGCGCAGGGGGAAGAACTCCTCTCTTTCCTGCGACCTGCTGGCCTCCGACATGTGCATGGCACTCGCCAGCCATCTGCCCTCCACTCTCCGGAAGGAGGCAGAAAAACGAGTCTGATAAAATACCAGCTCTCCAAGTCCCTTTTCCGGTGTAGTCCTGACCTGGCAGAAACAGGTCCCCGCATCCTCACCCTCAGGCTTCTCTCTGTACTCCAGTATCTGATAGGCGATAGGCTCTGGCATTGCTTCAATCTCCATCCTTAGCAGGCCCTCCAGCTGCTCCCTTCCCACGGCGACCTCATTCTCTCCGGTCCCGATGCTGTACACATCCTCTGTTACGAACGCCAGCGTCTTCTCTATATCTCTTTCCACTAAGTAGGAACGAAAAAATTCATCCAGGACCGGGTACAGCTCCGGCTTCTGAAACGCCGGCAACTCTTTGACTGTCAAAATGTCTTTCATGCGCTCTCTCTCCTTCACACCTGTTCTGATGACTGTCTGTCATTTTTTCTGTGTCGTACAGCAGGCATCCACCCTTCAGGTCTCCATTAGCAGGGTCAGTCCTGTGCTCCGAGGCTGTCAATGATCGTGATAACAAGCCCGCGTATACTGTTCTCTGTTGTCCTGTAGGGAGCGATGCGGAGTGTATACATGTGTACATCGCCGGTATTGACATTCCTTACCAGATTTACGACAGCTCTGAGCCACCCGATATGCCCTGCCTCATCCACATTCCTGTACTCCTCCGCAGACCAGAGCACGCCATTTTCATACTCCCTGATCAGCTTCTCCCTCAAAAACCTTTCCTGAAAACTCCTTTCATCCTTCCGGGCAAACAAATATCGTTTTTCAACTTCCAGAATATGTGAGTAGGTTTTCCCCCATGTCCACGCCGTCTGGTCAATCCCTCCAAGCCAGATTTCCTCAACCGCGTCCTTTGTCAGGTTTACCTTTGTGCGTATCAGCAGATGCCGCCGGACGATCTCCGGAAGCGGCCGCCGTCTCATCACGCTGCTGCCAATCCCCGCCAGCCCTGGAAGCTTTGCCTGGACCCCCACCGCCTTCAGCGGCCGTCCCTCTTCGTCGTAGGTCATACGGTAGGACATGGAACCCCATCCATAGCTGTGGCTGGCAGAGTCCCGCATCATAAAATTCCCCTTCCCCGCCGTTCTTCCACTTATCATCTCCTCGGCAAATTTCCGGAAATCCTCCGCCGAATCGGGATGAACGATCCTCCTCTCCAGAAAGGAGCGTGGAAAATCTGTCACTACTGTATCCTGCTGGCATTTTTGCTCGTCCACATTGTAGATATTAAAGGTGCGTCCTCCTATATCCACCTCCCACAGGACATGGGGGGTCTGCCGGAATGCTACCCGCAGCCGTTCATTGCTCACCCGGAGCTGCCGCTCTGTTCTTATCAGCTCCGAGATATCCGTGGACAGCTCCAGCATGACCGGATTTTCTCTGCCGGGATAGGCCACCCTCGCAGCCCTCACATGGCGCCATACCCATTTATCACCATCGACACAGATCCGATGAATATGGTCTGTAGCTCCCTCCTTTTTTGCTCCTTCCCGAAGCGCCTCCTCATAGTCAGCTTCATAATCCGGGTGAATGCCGATCTCTCTGATACTGCAGGGGACCGGAAGGGAGTCCCTGTCCCTTCCCAGCATTTGATACAGCCCGTGGCTGGCATAGATGAGCCGGATCTCAGTCCCTATCTCCAGCAGTCCGATCCCACTGTCCATATATTCCATGAGAGTGTTTACCGAGATCCCGGAAATATCCTCCTCCGATCCGCCGGTCTGTATCCGAAGCTCTTTCCGGTTGGTCAGGATATAGAAGCTTCCACGCCCGCTCTTTTTCGCTTTATAGAGAGCGGCAGCCGCCTGCCCAAACAGCCTTTCAAAGCTGATCCGCCTTCCGTATGCAATATACACACCTATGCAGGCCGTCACCCGGATCTTGGGAGCCTCCTCCGGCCTATACTGTACGCTTTCACACAGCGCTTCCGCCTGCCTGACAATTTCCTCCTCCGTGAAATCGCCGGAGAGAAATACAATAAATTCATCGTTTCCAACCTGACTGACAATATCTGAAGCCCTGAACACAGAGGAGAGCATATGGCCCATATGCTGTGTGACGCACTCCTTCTCTTTCTCTCCATAATGTTCCACGATTTCCGCAGTATTGTCTATATCGATCAGGAAAATGACACACTTGTCATTTTCCTCCATACTCCTTAAATGCTGCGAAATATACCTTTGGGCCGCCTCTCCGTCCAGCAGCTCCATTGCCCTGTCTTCCCCCCGCATCCCAGGTTCCTCCTGTTGTCATTTCTTTGGGAACAAAATCTGTCTTTTTTATCCCGCAGGCTCCTATTCCTCTATCTCATTATAAGTTTTATCCTGCGGAGTTTCAATGTAAAATTGTGACAGGAGAGACCATTTTGTTCCTCCCGGGATGAAACAATAGAAAAGGCCGGGATCCCTCCCGGCCGCAAGGCTCATATTAGCTTTCATACTTTATTCAATATTCTCGTCATCCAGCCTGTGGAAATCCCGGTTGTTCCCAAACACGTGGATCAGGGGGATGACCTTGATAAAGCAGTCGTAGTTCCCCTCCTTGATGAACTCCCGAAGCTGCACGTACTCCCTGGAATTGCAAACGCAGCTCATCTGCACCTTGGGCTCCTTGGAGTAGCCCCCCATGGCGTCGTGGTAGATGGTCACGCTCTTGTGGATGGTATGGATGACAAAATCCTCTATCTTCTCCATATTCTTTCCGATCATCTGCACATCGTACAGCTTGGGCCCCAGGTTGAACACCACGTAGTTCATGCTGTTCACATAGATGAGCTGCCCCGCGAAGGCGTAGGCCAGCTGGTCCAGGCTGAAGGCCAGGGTCATGAAAAGAAGGATGATGACCTCCTCAAAGGAGTAGATCTTCTTCAGCTCTGTGGACTTCCATATGGTCTTCTTCAGTATCTTCGCCACTGTGTCGTCCCCGCCGTAGGAAAATCCGATGCGGTAGGGAATGCCGATGCCCACGCCGTAGAGGATCCCGAACGCCGCCAGGGCGATGAGCTTCTCCTCGAAGATGATCTGCACGTCCACAAAGCTCAGCACCCACAGGACCATGGGATATAAGATGGAAAGGATGACAATGTTGGACGCATCCTTCTTTCCCAGGGTCAGCCAGGTGATGACCAGGATGATAATGGTGATGGCGTAGTAGATAAGCGCATAGTTAATACCCGTGAAATGTTCAATGGTCATGGAAATACCTGTGATCCCGGGAGCTGCCAGGCCGTTGGGTATCATGATCCAGTTGGTAGAGATACTGCAGCACAGACAGCCCAGTATCAGAAGAAACGCTTTAAAAACCGGTGATTTTCTCATGGTGCTCTGAGCAGGACCCCCGCATCCTGCCTTCCTCCTCATCTGTAATGATATACCTTTCTTCCATGTTATGCTGAACCATTCTCTTTGTCAAGATGGGCGCTTTTCCATTTCCTGATATTTTCCAGCCTTTCTGCCACCTGCCTCTCCCGGCCCTCCCCGGTGGGATGATAGTAGGTGGTCCCCCTCATGGACGCAGGGAAGCACTCCATGGAAGTCAGCTTCTCCTCTCTGTCGTGGGCGTACTCGTAGCCCTTCCCGTAATCCAGCTCCCTCATGAGGGATGTGGGCGCATTGCGGAGCTGCAGGGGCACCGGCTCCGCCCTCCCCGTCCGCACGTCCCTCTTGCAGGCCTCGCAGGCTGTATAGAGGGCGTTGGACTTGGGTGCCATGGCCAGATACACCGCCGCATGGGTCAGGTGCACATCACACTCCGGCATTCCCAGGAAATGACAGGCCTGGTAGGCGGCTACCGCCACCTGCAGGGCCTGGCTGTCCGCCATCCCCACATCCTCGCTGGCAAAGCGTATCAGTCTCCTTGCAATGTACAGGGGATTTTCCCCTCCCTCCAGCATCCGGCACATCCAGTAAATGGCCGCGTCCGGGTCACTGTTGCGCATGGACTTGTGGAGGGCGGAGATCAGGTTGTAGTGCTCCTCCCCTGTCTTGTCGTAGAGGAGGGACTTCCTGCTGATGCACTGCTCCATCCCCTCCCGGGTGACCAGGATGCCGTCCTTTCTTATCTCTCCGTTTAATACCGCCATCTCCAGGGTGTTCAGCGCCGTCCTGGCGTCGCCCCCGGCAAAGGCGGCGATGGCCCGGAGCTGTCCGGTCGTGATCTGCACGTTCTGCCCGCCAAAGCCCCTGGGGCTTTTCAGGGCGTTTTCAAGGAGCCGCAGCAGGTCCTTCTCCTCCAAAGCCTTCAGCACGAATACCCGGCATCTGGACAGAAGAGCGGCGTTGATCTCAAAGGACGGGTTTTCCGTGGTGGCCCCTATGAGGATGATGCTGCCCTTCTCCACATAGGGGAGGAAGGCGTCCTGCTGGGCCTTGTTGAACCTGTGGATCTCATCCACAAAGAGAAGGGTCCTCCTGCCTGCCCTGCGGCTCATCTCCGCCGCCTCCATCACCGAGCGTATCTCCTTTATTCCACTGGTGACTGCGCTGAAATTGATGAACTCCGCATTGGTCCGTCCGGCTATGATACTGGCCAGGGTCGTCTTTCCCACACCCGGAGGGCCCCAGAATATCATGGAGGAGATCTGGTCCCTCTCTATGATCTGCCGGAGCATCCTCCCCGGTCCAAGCAGGTGCTCCTGTCCCACAAAATCAGCCAGCGTATCCGGCCGCAGCCGGTTGGCCAGAGGCGTCATCTCCTCCCTCTGGTCAAACAATGTCATCTGTTCCATATTACAAACTGTCACCCCAATCTTCTCATCTGTCTTTTTGGATGCTTCTCTATACACATCATATCAAACATGTGTTCGTGTTTCAACAGTGACTTATTCTCCTTCGACAAAATGCGCACTTTCTCCATCCCGGCACATATGATGTAGAGAAGGGGATTTTCCAACATCACAAGAAACGGAGAACAACTATGGGTATCACAAATTCCAACAAAGAGATCAATCTGTCACAGATTGACTGTGACGGCACACTGAAGGTCACTCTGGCCCTCTCGGCGGCCCCGGATATCTCCGCCAACCCGGCGGATATCGTCCTGGTGCTGGACCGGTCCGGCAGCATGGCCGGAAGCCCTCTCGAGAACATGAAGGCAGGGGCGGACACATTTATCGATATCATCGACGAGGCCACCGACGGCGCGGGGGACGGGACCATCGGCTCCGGAAGCCGGATCGGGATCGTCAGCTTCGCCAGCACGGCCACAGCGGACACGCAGCTCATCACCTCTGTGGCAGACCTAAAGGACGCGGTGGCCGGCCTGACAGCCGGAGGCTCCACCAACCACGCGGACGCCTTCACAACGGCGGTGTCGCTCTTTGACCCTCTGTCCGCGAACGCCAAGGTGATCGTCATGTTCACAGACGGCAAGACCACGGCCGGGGCCCCGCCTGCCCCTGTGGCCGCTGCCGCCAGGGCCGCGGGAGTCATCATCTACTGCATCGGCCTCATCGGCGCGGACGGGATCGACGTCAGCGTCCTCAATGACTGGGCCACTGACCCGGACGCCTCCCACGTGGCTGTCACCCCGGATGACGCGGACCTGGAGGACCTTTTTGCCGACCTGGCCGCCAACATTTCCAGGCCTGGCGCCACCAGCATCGTCATCAACGAGACGGTCAACCCGGACTTCACCATTGTGAGCATCGGCCTTCCCACCAAGGGAACCGCCACAGTGCTCAGCCAGACTTCCCTGCGCTGGGAGATCCCGGCCCTGGGGGCAGCGGGAAACGAGGGGGCTTCCCTTGAATTCTATATCCGTCACACAGCACTGAGCGCCGGAACAAAGCTGGTGAACCAGTCCATCATCTACGAGGACACAGAGCAGAATGCGGTCACCTTCCCGGACCCGTCTGTGGAGGTAAGCTGCGGCATCATCGTGGACCCGGAGCCCTGTCCCGAGCCGGCAGACATTGCCTTCGAGAGCTGTCAGGACTCCCTGACCGTGGACCTGGGAGATACCTGGCTGGAGTCCCAGGGGCGCATCCTCCAGCTGGATGTGACTGTCAAAAATGTCTGCCCCGGAAAGCGGGTGGCCCTCGGCATCATCCTGACCGAGACAGACACGAACGGGCAGGAACACTCACGGGGCATGAAGGCCATCACGATTCCCGCCCACTACGCTCCCACCTGCCGGGACGTGACAGTCAAGTGCGTCAGATTCGTCCTGCCGGAGGATCTGAACGTCTCCGGAGGCTGCCCCGGCTCCCTCTGCAGCCAGAGGAACCTGAAGGTGCGGGTCATCGCACACAATATCGACACAGACTTCCAGTGCTGCGGCTCTGTGGTCTCCTAGATGACCTGGAACTCCTTCCACCTTCCCTTACAGAACCTGTGCCAGAAAAAGGGGCAGGATCAGTATCTTCAGGTCCCGGTTGGAGAAAAGCTTTCGCTCTTCCGGAAGGCCGGCCTTTGGTTCTGTTATCTTCATCAGAAATTGTTTCAAAGCATTTCACCCCGCCCTCCATTATAGCCTCCTTGCCTTTTCCCTGTCGAATACCTGCTCTTCATACCTTCCAATGCCTGGAAGGCATAAGGAACGCCCGGGAAAGGCGCTCTCCTCTCCCGGGCGTTTTCTATTCCTATACAGTTCTTCTGCTCTGCTGCCGCAGGAAATCTGTCACCGCACAAAATTGGTGTGCAGTCCCTCTTCCTTCTCCGGCAGCCCGTACTCTTTTTTGCCCAGGGCAATGCTCTTCATGAGGAAGGACATGTTCCTGGCCAGGGTCCGCATGGTCTGCAATCCCTCTGCATCTTCCAGCGCCTCCCCGGGCATCTGGCCGTGGACGCTGTTCCAGTACTGGCTGGAGGCCACCGGCATGCCGCAGATAGTAAAATACTTGTTCAGCTCGTCAAAGGTGGCGGACAGGCCTCCCCGTCTTGCCACCACCACGCTGGCTCCCACCTTCATGGTCTTGTCAAAATGCGTGCTGTAGAACAGACGGTCCAGGAAGGCGATGAGGGTGGCGTTGGCGGAAGCGTAGTACACCGGGCTTCCCACCACAAGGCCGTCGCACGCCTCGAATTTCGCCGCCGTCTCATTGACAAAGTCGTCAAAGACACATTTTCCTGTGTTGTGGCAGGAGCGGCAGGCGATGCAGCCTCTTATATCCTTGTTTCCGATATGGAGGATCTCCGCCTCCATCCCTTCTGCGTCAAATACCTTCTTCATCTCCTCCAGGGCAGCAGCCGTGTTGCCCTTGGCGTGAGGACTTCCGTTGATCATTAAAACCTTCATATTCTTCTCTTCCTCCGCTTTCCACATATGCTAATCCGCGTTGCTGGCCGCGATCTTCACACGGCTCCACAGGTCGCTGATGATCTTCTTTGTGCTCTCGTTGTAGACAAACACCTCATCGTTTTCATTGTCCGCTCTGGGGATGTAGGCGTTGATGCCCTCGTAGTCCCCGCCCTCCCCGGACAGCACCTCCATGACCTCCTGGTTGGCGGAGGTGTAGCCCACGTAGCTGGAGTTGTCGTAGGCGCCATCGTAGTCACTGGCAAAGTTGATGAACGCGTGGGCCAGATCCGGATTTTTCGCGTTCTTCGGGATGACCATGGCGTCGGACCAGAGGTTTGTGCCGGTCTCCGGCATGTAGTAGCCCATGTCCTCATTTTCCGCCATGACATAGGTGGCGTCTCCGGAGTAGATCAGCCCAAGTGCCTTCCTTCCCTGTGCCATGTTGTCGATGATCTCATCTGTGACGATCTCCGTGTCCATGGTCTCCACGCACTGCACCAGCCAGTCATAGGCCTCCTGCAGCTCCGCCTCGTTCTCCGTGTTCATGGAGTAGCCCAGAGCCTTGAGGGCCATCATGAAGGAGTCCCTCTCTGAGTCGTACAGGTACACATCTCCCTTGTACTTCTCGTCCAGGAAGATGTTGTATCCCTCCTGTTCCAGGTCCTCGATATCCACCTTTGTCTTATCGTACACGATTCCCACCGTACCCCAGAAATAGGGGACAGAGTAGTCATTGTTCGGATCATAGGGCAGCCCCAGCACCTCATCGGAAAGCTTGTCAAAGCAGTCCAGCTTGGATTTGTCCAGCTTCTGCAGGTAGTCCTCCTGTATCAGGCGCTGGATCATGTAGTCGCTGGGGACAAGGATATCGTAGGACTCTCCGTTTGCCACCTTGATGTACATCTGCTCATTGGAGTCAAAGTTCTCCATGACCACCGTGGCTCCGGTCTCCTCCTCAAAATCGCCGATGATATTCTCGCCGGTGTACTCTCCCCAGTTGTAGATGTGGAGGGTCTGTCCCTCAAAGGGCCGATCCCCGCCGGCTCCCCCTCCTGCGCGGAAGGCAAAGAGGCCGATCACAAGGGCGCAGCACACGGCCACAGCCGGAACAAACCTCCTGCGCCTTCCCAGCTCCGCCTTCCTGCTCCTCCTGGCCGCCAGGACGGGGGCCACGTTGATGACGATGAGCACGATGGTGATGATCACCACCACAAGGGTGGACACGGCATTGATGCTTGGATTGACCCGCTTGCTCATGGTGTAGACCACAATGCTCAGGTTCTTCACGCCCCGGCCGGTCACAAAGTAGGAGATGATAAAATCATCCACAGACATGGTAAAGGCGATGAGGGCGCCGGAAAGGATGCCCGGGGTGATCTGAGGCACGATGACCTTCGTCAGAGCCCTGAATGGGGTAGCCCCCAGGTCCATGGCCGCGTCCGCCAGGTTCGGGTCCAGAGACCGGATCTTTGGCATAACGGACAGCATGACATAGGGGATACAGAAGGCGATGTGGGCCAGCAGCATGGTCATGTAGCCCTTCTCCACATTAAAGGTGATAAAGAGGAGCATGAAACCGATGGCTGTCACGATCTCCGGGTTCATCATGGGCAGGTTGTTCACCTGCTCCATGATATTTCGCACGATCTTCCTTGAGCTGGAAAGTCCGATGGCCGCCACTGTGCCCACCACCGTGGAGACAAGCGTGGCAATGATGGCCACGCTGAAGGTGGTGTAGAGGGCCGTCATCATATCGCTGGATTCCATCATGTGCTGATACCAGCGCAGGGAAAAGCCTGTAAAGCTGGTCAGCGATTTCCCCTCATTGAAGGAGAAGACGATCATGTAGAGGATGGGGAGATAAAAAAACGCGATCATGAGGACCATCAGTATCTTCCCAAATGGGCGTCTGTTCTTTTTCATGCTCTCTCCCCCTTTCCTCCCTGGTTGTGTATCTCTATCTTGCGCACCGCCATCATGAGCAGCATCATGATCACGGCCATGATCATGGAGATAGCGCTTCCGAAGTTCCACTCACCGACGGTGATAAACTGGTTCTCGATCATATTTCCGATGAGGAAATACTGTCCGCCGCCCAGCAGCTTCGGGATAAAGAAGGAGCTGACCGCCGGCAGGAACACCAGGGTGATGCCGTTGATGACGCCCGGCAGGGACAGCGGGAATGTCACCCTCCTGAAGGTCTGCACCGGGCTGGCTCCCAGGTCCGCGCTGGCCTCCAGAAGGGAGTAGTCCATCTTGGACAGGGACGTCTGGATCTGCAGGATCATAAAGGGCAGAAAATTGTAGACCATGCCAAGGAGCACGGACCCTTCCGTGTAGAGAAGCTCCACATCCCCGAGGCCGAAGAGGCCCAGTATCCGCTGGATGATGCCCCCCTCGCTGAGAAGTCCGATCCAGGCGTAGGTCCTCACCAGCATGTTGATCCACATGGGAATGGTGATGCACAGGATCAGTATGTTCTGCACCTTCTCCCGGCTCCTGGCGATAAAGTACGCCACAGGATAGCCCAGGATCAGGCAGATGATGGTGGTCTTCACAGCGATCACAAGGGAGCGCCACAGGATCAGGAGGAAATCCGGATCCGTGAAGAACTTCACATAGTGTTCCAGTGTAAAGGAAAAAGATATGATGCTGTTTCCCGGTTCCATGAAGGAGTACATGGCGATCAGCGCCATGGGGAGCACCAGCATCAGCGCGGCCCACACAATGTAGGGCACTGCCAGTGTTGAAAATCTTTTCATCTAAAATACCTCCCTGGACATAACGTGGATATCCTCCGGGAAGAAGGTGAGTCCCACCTCCTGTCCCTCCTGGGTGTAGTCTGTGGTGTGTATCTTGAACTCCCGGCCCGTGGTGGAGAAGGTGATCTGGTAGACGCCCTCCTTCACGTTCTCCGGCTCGAAATCATAGTCCACGCTGAGGTCCACGGACTCGTCCTCGTTGCTCAGCTTCCATCCCTGGGCGCCGGCCCAGGTCTTCAGGTCCGTGTCCAGAGCCTGGGACTCTGTGATCTCATCCACAGTCTTGAAGAAGTTGAAGGCCATGACGCCCTCGTTTGCCTTCTCGTTCTTGACAAAGGGCTGGTCCACCACGTAGATGGTCTTCTCGATGCTGGTGCCGCCTGATGTGGTGAAGGTGACCGGATATTTTCCTTCCTCCTTCTCCAGGCTGTACTCCACCTTTGCGATGGAAATGTACTCGTCCGTCTCCGGGTCCCAGGCCTGGGCGTTGGACAGGGCGATGATCTCCTTGTCGTCCAGTCCCTCCACATCGTCGATATCCACATAGAAGTCGTTGGCGCTGATCATCTCCTTGCCGTCCTCGCTCTTCACATCCTGGTTCCTTATGACGCGCATGTTGACTGTCACACTGGTACCGGGCACGGTCTCCACCATGATCTCATAGTGGACTCCCTTGAAGAGCACGCTCAACACCTCGCCTGTCATCTTGCCGTCCTTCACATCCACGATGTCGATATCCTCGGGACGGATGACCACGTCCACCGGCTCGTTCTCCTTGAAGCCAAAATCCACACAGTCAAAGGTGATGTCGTCAAAGCGCACCTTGTAGTCCTCCGGCATGACTGCCGGGATGATGTTGCTCTCCCCGATAAAGTTGGCCACAAAACGGTTGGCAGGCTCGTTGTAGATATCCTGGGGACTGCCCACCTGCTGGATCTCTCCGTTCTTCATGACCACGATCTTGTCAGACATGGTCAGGGCCTCCTCCTGGTCGTGGGTAACAAAGATGAAGGTGATCCCCACCTCCTGCTGGATCCTTTTCAGCTCGTACTGCATCTCCTTTCGGAGCTTTAAGTCCAGGGCTGCCAGTGGCTCGTCAAGAAGCAGGACCTTGGGCTCGTTTACAAGGGCCCTGGCGATGGCCACCCTCTGCTGCTGCCCGCCGGACAGAAGGGTGGTATTCTTGTCCTCAAAGCCCTCCAGGCCGATGAGCTTCAACATCTTCATCACCTTCTGGTCGATGACGTCCTTGCTCATCTTCTTGATCTTCAGCCCAAAGGCGATATTTTCATACACACTCAGATGGGGGAAAAGGGCGTATTTCTGGAACACGGTGTTCAGCTCCCTCTCGTAGGGCGGCTTTTTGCTTATCTCCTCCCCGTCAAAGATGACAGAACCCTCGTCCGCATCCAGAAATCCTCCCAGGATCCGCAGCAGGGTAGTCTTTCCGCATCCGCTGGGCCCCAGCAGGGTGACAAATTCATTTTCGTATATATCAAGGTTGATCCCCTTCAGAACGATCTGTCCGTCAAAATTCTTTACAATATTGCGGAACTCTATCAGTTTTTTCTCTTCCATCTCACTTCTCCTTCCTGTAAGAACATGCTAAAACATGGGCGGCGTAGTGATCCAGAGCACTCTGGCATCACTGCTGCCGTGGTTGTACAGATAATGGCTTGTGGTCCCGTCCAGGTAGAAGGTCTCCTTCGCCTTCACCCTGTACTTCTTGCCTCCCTGTACAATGGTCACACTCCCCTTGAGCACATATCCGAATTCCTGCCCCTGGTAGGCGGACATGACCTGGCTCTTTTTGCGCGGGTGCAGCGTCAGGATGATGGGTTCCATCTGGTTCTTCTGGGCATTGGGGACGATCCACTCGATGGTGCAGTCCTCCTGCTCATCCACAAAGAAATCCTCTGTCGGAAAGACGATCTGCTTTTCTTCCTCCTCCCGGAAAAATTCAGACAGACTGCTGCCCAGGGCTTCCAGGATATCCTCCAGGGTGGCAATGCTGGGGGTCGTCAGGTTCCTCTCCACCTGGGACAGAAATCCCTTTGTCAGCTCGCTCCTGGAGGCCAGGTCTCCCAGAGTCAGGTCGTTCTGCAGCCGCAGCTCCTTTAGTTTCTTTCCAATATCCACACCGCACCTCCTGTTTTCTAATACTATACTTTTCGTTAAAAATTAATGAACCTTCTCTATTATACATAGGTCTGTCAGAAATGCAATAGCTTTTGACGAATTTTTATCTTTTCTGTCTGCTCACTGTGAAGGATTTTTCCCATCTGCCTGACCTGGCGGGGCGTACCCTCATCAACTCTGACGGGGATACGGTAGATTTAGATGTAGCAAAATCAGATATCACATATGTATACTCTTCCAATATGTATATTGCATTCTCAGAAAGCATATACTATAATGCCATTAGGCTAAAAGATACAAGTATTCCAAGAGGAACACGCAAAACGAAAACCCCGGAGGTGTGCCAGACCTCCGGGGTTTTCTATTCCGTTTTTGTGGCGGCTTAAACCACAGGCTGATTACCGGCTAATTGTCGCTGTCCAGCCATTTTCCTTTCTTAAGCTTCCAGCACGCTCTTCCTTCCGGCCGCCTTCTCTTTCCTCTCTTTCTTCCCCCTCACAGGCTCGCCGTTCTCTCCCTCATAATCTCTGCCCCATCCAGTGATGACAGAAAAGAGGAGGACAAGGAACAGCATCATGCTGTAGAACATGCTGCCTCCCACCTGTGTGACAGTGAGGGGCGCTGCCATGTCGTAGCCCTCTGTCAGGGAGGTGCCTATAAATACAAACACGCTGAGGAAGGGAACATTCAGCACAATGGCGTTGGCGAAGCCGTCCAGCAGGTTGGCCCGGCGGTAGGGATGGAGCCCGGCTCGCCTGCCGATCTCATTTTGTATCTTTCCAAAAGTCGCCATGGAGGCGCTTGTCACCCCGCCGAAGATAAGGGTGGTGACGGAGATGCCAAGCATCATGGCCACCTCCGCTCCCCTCGCGCTCTTTCCGAGGCGGCTCGACAGGATTGCCTCCGCGATACGGTCCAGAACGCCTGCCGCAGTGAGCACACCCATGATGCCGTACACGGAGAGCACCAGCACCACCGTGGCCATCATGCCGCTGATGCCGTCTGTCAGAAATCCTGCGGGAACGCCGTCCTGGATAGAGATCACATCAGCAAACGTGAGGAGCCTGGACCCCAGGCCGATCGCTGTTCCCAGGAGGGTGCCGGCTGTGATGGCTTTGTAGATGTTCCTTGTCTTCACCGCAAGCACCAGCATGACTGCCACAGGTATGAGCATGATCAGGGTAGACGGGTTCCTGTTTCCTGCCAGTATCTCCTCTCCTCCTGCCCCTGCGGTCCCGCCTCCGCCGGACACCCAGAACAGGACAAAGGAAAAGGCCGCGGCTACAAGGGAATATTTCAGGCGGGTGGACACGCATCCTCCCACATCCGCTGTTCCCGGCCGGTTCCTGTACTCCTGGGTCCCGGCTGAGATGATAGTGGTGTCCGAGATGGGCGCCAGATTGTCTCCGAAGACAGCGCCGCCCACGATGGCCCCGGCCAGCACCGGCGCGTTGCTCCCCAGCAGGATGCCCGCCGGATAAAAGATGGGGAAGCAGGTAAACATAGTCCCCAGGGAGGAGCCGGTGGCAGTGGCTATGACGCAGACGGCAAAAAAGGTAAATGCCGTAAAGAGCCCGCCGCTCACATGGAAATAATCTGCCAGCCATACAAAGCCGGAGGAGATATCAGCCGCCTTTATCATGGATGCAAACATGCCGATGATGAGAAGGAGGATACCGATGGGCACCGCCTCCCTGGCCCCCTCATAGACAGCCTCCCAGAAACGGTCATACTGTCCTTTTTTCACAAACATGGCCCCCGCGAGAAGCCCCACAAAGGCTCCCATGGCCAGCGCATACATCTCAAATGCCTTAAAGACGACAAAATAGAGGATGCAGAAAAAGAGAAAGATCGCAACCGGAAGAAAAGCCATGGCCCATCCGCCGCGAAATTCCAGTCTTTCTTTTGTCTGCGTGTTCTTCTGCTGCTCCATAAAAATACCTCCTTCTTTTACTCGGTAGTGTCCAAAACTACCATGCTTTTTATTGGTTAAAGTTACGTTTTACCTTG